>CAKROE010000021.1 GCA_934371915.1 uncultured Blautia sp.
GGTTTCCATATAATGCTTCAAAAACTTCTTGTTCAAACTTATCACTTCCTTTCAGGCAAAGAAAAAGACGCAAGCCATATTTTATGACTCACGCCTTACTTCGCTCACAATATTCTATTTTTATCAGTTACCTGCCAGATTGATTACTGGCATTCCTTATACATAAATCAATTCTTTCAGGATAATCTCTTCTGCAATCGCTCTGTGCTGATTGGCTGCTCTTACCCATGTCATCTGATTTTTCTCCTTATCTGGCAGTGGTTCTTTTTCTTCCAACTGCTTCAGGAGCACTTCTTCCCGTTCTCTGGCTGCCTTGTCCACTTCCAGAAGATGCCCTCCAATGGAATCCTGTAAAAGCATCACCTGATACGTTGAATTCCGATGGTTCTTCAGATAATCTCTGCGTAAGAATCCATATTTGCCAAGTTGTTCCATCTGCTCACCGGATTTATAGGTGAGGTTCGGAATCAGGTATCCATTTACATTTGTATAAGTCAGTTTCATATCCCTATGACCTCTCTTTCGTTTAAACTGTTGTCTGTAACAGAACCAACTGTTCATGTTACGTCATTGCTACAAATCTTTCTTTCCATATCATTTTGAATCCAACCCGGGCAGATTTTCTTCAAAATCATGGTGAAAGTGCTTCGTTTCTGTGTTTGGAAAATGAACGGAAACACTTGATTTTACTGACTTTCTTCAATGTAACCTTATTATAACGTCCTCCCCCCACCCCACACTTTCATTCGGGTACCGGTCAAACCCGGGCAGGGGCCGGGCACCGCGGCGGAGATATGCCTTCACTTTTTCGCCCCAGAGAAAAGGATCGTTTCTGCGTGTGATACCCCATTCCATCATAAGGGCGGCGGCCCCTGTCACAAACGGTGTTGCAAAGGAAGTCCCTGTCACTCCTGTGTAGCCGCCTCCAACCGACGGTGCAGAGATGTCGACCCCCGGCGCAACCAGATCCGGTTTGGGATAATACATATTTCCTCCGCCCCGCCCGGAAAAATCCGCATATGCGTTAAGCCTTGAATCATATGCTCCCACGGTGATCACCTTCGCTGCCGTTGCTGGAATCGTCAAAGTCTCTGACGCAACCGGGCGGTAAAACCCGGTCACCGTATTCAGGACCTTTCCACCCGGAAGCCACAGATTATAATCACCTTCTTTGATACGTCTGCCCTGCAGATGAATTTTCCAGACACCCGGAGTAAGATATATTCCCATCGGGATAAAGTCAAAATAAATCTCCTGTGTCACCTGAAAAGGTCCCGGTTTTCCATAGTAGATCAACAAATCCGTTTCCCCTGTCCGATATCTCTGTGTCCCGATTTTTTCAGACAAAACCGGTAAATTTTCGCCGGCCGGTGTCTCAAGAAAAATTTCAATTTCATCTGCATAAGCTTTCCACAACTGCAGATTCAGTGTTGTCTCATAAGCACCAACACTCATTTCTACAATCTCGCTCTGCCCCTGCTGCAGTCTTCCTGCGGTATGGATACGGTCGTTTCCGTTGTTTCCACTTCCCACGCAAATGACAGACCGCCCCACATTTGCCACGTTGCTGATATAGGTCTCCAGAAGCGAATCCCCCTGATGTGAACCATAATTATTTCCAAAGCTGATATTGATTGCGATCGGCTTCCCCATTGCGGCCGCCTGCCGCACAAGATAGTCGATTCCTTCCATCAGCTCCGTCGTCCGCGGAAAAGAATTTGCCCCTGCATTTCCCATCTTCACAACAAGGATTTCACTTTCATAAGCCACACCCCGATTCACACCGCCAGATGCCCTGCCGTTTCCGGCTGCAATGCCAAGCACTGCCGTTCCGTGTCCACTGAAATCTCCTGACGGAATCAGCGGACGCGCCACAGACGCCTCCTCGATATGCAATGCAATAAGGCGCCTGCCTTCGGTTTCCCCAAGTACAAGCGCCTCATCTATTTCTTCTTTCGTATATTCAGTTCCTCTTGTATACCCTTCCGGTGGATTTCCATTTATGCTCTGATCCCACAATCGTAAGATCCTGCTGCTGCCGTCCTCATTTCTGAAATCCGGATGAAAAAAGTCCACTCCCGAATCCACCACACCTACAAGGATTCCTTTGCCGGTCAGACCATTACTTCCGGCCTGTACCGGCAGGATACAGCTCGCCTCTCTCGCCTGAAAAGTTTCAAAATAAAGCCGTTTTGGTTTTTCAATAAATTCAATCTGCTCCCGGGCAGAATACGCCTTGATTTCCGACTCCGGTAAAGTCACCACTGCATAACCTCCCAGAAGCGGCACCACCTGAATCCCCTCACCGCCAAGTCCGCTCTCCGGACCACTGTACTTCACGATCACATCCCATAATCTTTCCGAAGAATCATATCCGACATTCAGATTTTCGGATTTTGCACGTTCCTCTGGCATCGCATCCATCGCAAGATTCAAAAGGTTATCTATTTTCTGATCCGGCATAACTGATCCATTCACTTAAATACTTACTTATATAATACACAATGTCTCGTAATGTTATTCTTTTACAAAGATTTTTTATGCTGTTACTTTTTTATCATCTGTTTTTTCAAACAGTTTCTTAACGCCCTGGATTGCAACCAGGACACCGAGTATCAGCAATAATACTGCAAATACAAGCTGTAAGGTGTTTCCAAGATCAAGACCTGTTGTTACAAGTGCTTTGGTAAGTTTTGTGATGGTCATGCCAAGTGCAGTAAAGGTAACTGCCATCATAAATACCATCGGAATCCAGAGCATGCAGCCCTGACGTTTTGTTTTCTTTAAGAATACAGCGCAGGCTACAAGTGCAAGTACGGATAACAACTGGTTTGCGGAACCAAACAGCGGCCAGATTTCCGCATATCCGACTTTTGTAAGCATGTATGCAAGTACCAGTGTGATAATTGTTGCAAAATATTTGTTTGTTACGACTTTTAAGAATGGGCTCATATTTCCTTCGTCTGTATCAGAATCAAGGAAAAATTCCTGGAAGGACAGACGGCCCACACGTGCTACAGAGTCAAGAGATGTCAGCGCAAATGCTGATACCGCAAGGTTGATCAGTGTAAATACAAGTGAATGTGGCAGACCAATTACAGAAAGGAAGTTTGCGATAGCTCCTGCAAAAATCTGCGGCTGTGTTGTAAGTCCTTGTGCTGCTGCCTCACCGTTTGCAAAAGATGCAACTGCGATCAGTGCGATAACGGCAAGCATACTTTCCATAAGCATGGCACCGAATGAAACCGGAAGCATGTTCTTTTCATTTTTGATCTGTTTGGATGCTGTACCTGAAGATACCAGTGAATGGAAACCGGAAACTGCACCACATGCGATCGTTACAAATAAAATTGGGAACATGTACTGTCCATCTACGTTAAAGCTTGTAAATGCCTTAAGGTTGCAGGATGGATTTGCAACAAATACACCGATAACTGCGCCGACGATCATAAAGATGAGCAGATAACTGTTCAGATAATCACGTGGCTGAAGCAGTGCCCATACCGGAGCAACACTGGCTACCAGAATGTATGCAAAAATGATGATATGCCATGTATCAAGGCTTACATACATCGGGAAATTAAGTCCGAGTACGATTGCAACTACAAGTAATACAATTGCAACTGCTGTATTGATCCATTTATTAAATTTTGTGTATTTAAGGAAAAAACCAAGTACAACTGCTTCCAGGATGAACAGCATGGAAGTTGTTGCAACAGCTCCGTTTGCTGCTACTTTTGTCAGTTCCCCTGCATCGTTTGCAACGAATCCGTTAAAGGTTCCTGCTACAACATCTGCAAATGCGGCAACGACCAGAATGCAGAACAGCCAGCAGAATAAAAGGAATAATTTCTTTCCTAACTTACCGATATATTCTTCAATAATATAACCGATTGTACGTCCTTTATTTTTTACAGATGCATACATAGATGCAAAATCCTGTACTGCTCCGAAGAATACGCCGCCAATAAGGATCCAGAGTAAAACCGGCAGCCATCCGAAGATTGCGGCCTGAATCGGTCCGTTGATCGGGCCTGCACCTGCGATTGATGCAAACTGATGTCCGAATACCACATTTGTATCCGCCGGTACATAGTCGACTCCGTCTTCCATTTCGTATGCCGGAGTTTTGGCTTTTGGGTCAATGCCCCATTTGTTCTGGAGATAACGGCCATACAGAAGATATGCCCCACCGAGCACTACAATGGCTATTACCATCATTAAGATTCCACTCATAATATCTGCCCTCTTTCTTATGTAATCATTTATATCTGTCTCACAGGTATTTCTGTAAAACAAAAAAAAGCCCTTGCTATCCTTACGGATAACAAAGGCGGAATTTTCCGTGGTACCACTTTGTATTATCATATTTATCACTAAATACAATCTCTTAGTGCTGTCTGTATAAACAGCCTCTTCTGTAACGTGAAGACTACGTCCCAGCTTACTCAAACTCTTTCTTATTCAGTGGGATGCTCCCGGGTGATATCACAAAATACTTTCTGCCGCTTCTCAGCAACTGCGGCTCTCTGTAATCCGGTTTCCTTTTGTGACCTGTCCTGATCTATGCATTTCTCTTTTTTATTTATCTAATGTTTTACTCCTTTTTTGATAAAATATCAACAGCAGATTTGAACACAATTCACAATTTTATTATTCATTTTTTATGCAATTTGCGCATTATCTTTCCATTGCACTTTTAATCAATCTAATTTTTAACTTACCGAAGCAGATTGTTTGCTGTTACCCATTTACTGTAAGCTCCGTAAACAGTTTTACCACCTGACTTCTTGTAGGCACGAACCCTTATTTTAGCTTTGTAAGTATCAGAACTGCTGAACGTAGCCAGGCACTTTTTGGTTCGGATTGTTCTTTTCCATGGAGAACCACCTGAATAGGTTACTATCTGAACCTGATATCCGGAAGCTCCTTTGACTTTTTTCCATGTAGAACGATAGTAACAGCCGGTTACTGTAGGTGGTGCACTTTTGTAAAATTTGAATTTTGTCGGTTTTGTTGTTCCAACTTTCACTTTTTTTGCTTTTTTTCTGGTTGAAGTAGTCTGAGTTGTTGTTTTTGCAGCCGCTCCCGCAGTGACCGGTACACTGCCTATACACATACATGCGACCAGTAACATAATGATTGTTTTTTTGATGCTTTTTTTGTTCATATTTTTTTCCTCCTGATTTTTATTTCTTTTAATATATAGACAACGTATATTTGAAAAAAGTTTTATTATTTTTAAATTTTTATATATTTTTTCTTGTTATAGATTTTATAACATCTACATTTAATCGTCAATGACATAATCGTTACTGAAAAATTTTTATTGACATTTCAGAAAAAAACGCTTATTATTTTTATAACATATTTAATCGGTATGTTTATATGGTTTTATTTGAGTAAGGAGCGTGATCTCATGAATATCTTATGCTTTGGCGATTCTAATACCTGGGGATACAAGCCGGATAAGACCGGCCGTTTTGATAAAAAAACAAGATGGACCGGGCTTCTGCAGCAGAAACTCGGTCCGGAATATCATATTATAGAAGAAGGTCTTTGCGGAAGAACGACTGTTTTTCAGGATGAACTCCGCGAAAGCCGCCGCGGGCTGGACATGATCGGTGTCACTGTGGAAATGCACAATCCTCTCGACCTCGTGATCATCATGCTTGGAACCAATGACTGCAAAAGCCGCTACGGTGCTTCCGCCAGCGTTATTGCCAGAGGTCTGGATCAGGTGATCCGCAAAGCACGCCTGAACGCCTCGCAGCATTTCGATCTGCTGGTGATTTCACCGATTCATCTGGGACATGGTGTCGGAGAACCGGATTTCGATCCGGAATTTGATGAAAAATCTGAATCTGTTTCCAGAAATCTCGCAAACGAATATCGTAAGGTTGCACTCCAGAATCATGCTGCTTTTTTAAATGCTGCAGATTATGCACTTCCAAGTGTTACTGACCGTGAGCATCTGGATGAAAAAGGTCATGCTTCCCTCGCTGATGCAATTTACGATAAAATCACTGCCCTGCAGAAAGGTCTCTCAAATGTAATCTGACAAAGCAAATGAAATATTAATCCTGTTTTACATTGAATGCTTTCATTCCAGGATATACTGCACTTGCGCCCAGTTCTTCTTCGATACGGAGAAGCTGATTGTATTTTGCAACACGTTCGGAACGACTTGGCGCACCGGTCTTGATCTGGCAGGTGTTAAGTGCAACTGCAAGATCTGCAATTGTTGTATCGGCTGTTTCACCGGAACGATGTGACGAAATTGCAGTGTAGCCCGCTTTGTGTGCCATTTTGATTGCTTCCAGTGTCTCGGACACAGAACCGATCTGGTTGAGTTTGATCAGGATTGCATTGCCTGCACCAAGCTCGATACCTTTGGAAAGTCTTTCTGTATTTGTTACAAACAGGTCATCACCGACAAGCTGTACTTTGTCTCCAAGTCTTGCGGTAAGTTTCTGCCATCCTTCCCAGTCTTCTTCATCCAGACCGTCCTCAATGGAAATGATCGGATATTTGTCGCAGAGTTTTGCCCAGTGCTCGATCAGTTCTTCAGCTGTATATTCTGTTCCGGCCTTCGGAAGTTTGTAATAGCCTTTGCCTTTTTCGCTCTTCCATTCAGATGAAGCTGCGTCCATTGCGATCTTGAAATCTTTGCCCGGTTCGTATCCGGCTTTCTTTACTGCCTCGAGGATTGTCTCAATTGCTTCTTCATCGGATTTCAGTGCCGGTGCAAAACCACCTTCATCCCCCACAGATGTAGCAAGTCCGCGCTCTTTCAGGATAGATGCCAGTGCATGGAAAACTTCTGCACACCATCTTAAGCATTCTTTGAAAGAAGGTGCACCGACCGGCATGATCATAAATTCCTGTACGTCCAGTCCGGAGGACAGTGCATGGCATCCGCCGTTTACGATGTTCATCATCGGTACCGGAAGACGATTGCCGGATACGCCGCCAAGGAAACGATACAGCGGGATCTCAAGTGCGGTTGCGGCTGCTCTGCAGCACGCGATAGATACTGCAAGGATTGCATTTGCACCAAGTTTTGATTTATCTTTTGTTCCGTCTGCTGCGATCATAGCTGCATCAACTGCATAGATGTCACCTGCATCCAGACCTTCGATTGCTTCATTGATCACAGTGTTGATATTTTCAACTGCTTTCTGCACGCCTTTTCCAAGGTAACGTGCTTTATCTCCGTCACGGAGTTCCAGAGCTTCAAACTCACCTGTAGATGCGCCGCTCGGTGCGGTTCCCCTGCCTACAGTGCCGTCCAGCAGATAAACTTCTGCTTCAACTGTCGGATTTCCTCTGGAATCCAGAATTTCTCTTCCTACTACTTTTTCGATCTCAAGGTACATGACCCAATTCCCCTTTCTATGAGTTTCTTTCATCTAACTTCATAGTTAGTATAGACTAATTCGCGCGGTCATGCAAGATTTTTCCTGTTGTTTTATTGAGAATAAAAATCACTCTGTTATTGTTCACAGATAATATCACACTTATATTTGGAAGCAAAAAGGTCACCGGGAGCTTTTCTCTCAGTGACCTCTTACATTTAATATTAATATTCATTTTTAATCGAATTTACATCACATACTGCAAGAGCCAGCACACAAACGGCAGAGTTACGATTCCACATACTGTTGTAATAAAAACGCCTCCGAGCGCATAATCTCCATCCAGCCCTGATGCATTCGCCATCATCACGACGGCTGTCATTGTCGGCATTCCTGTGATCAGCGCCATCGCAAGCCGTATCTCCGCATTAACCGGGAAAAATCCAAGTACAAGAAACATCAAAATCGCCGCAAACAGCATCCTCACAAGCACAATTCCGTACAGGGAAATTTCTTTCAGATATCTTTTCAACGGAAGTTCTGCAAAAATCCCACCTATGTAGATCATTGCCAGAGGAGATGCCGTAGCACCGATTTTCTGAAGTCCGGTATCAAGAAGCGACGGTATCCGTACTTTCGTCAGCATCAAAATCATTCCGATCAAAATCGCCACTGTCGCAGGATTGATCAGTTTCTTCGGATCAAATCTTCCGCTTCCCTTTGGCGTCGTCAGCTTTACTCCCAGTGTCCAGAGCATAAACTGATCAAAAATCATAAATACAGAAACATACAAAATCCCATTCTCAGGAAAAATATTTGAAATCACCGGAACTGCCATAAATCCGATGTTTCCAAACAGCATCATCGCCTGATAGATTCCGGCACGGTTTTCTGTCAGATGAAAAATTCTCGTCATTCGGAAGCTGATCAGAAACATCACTGCATAGAATCCCGCTGCAATCAGTAAAATGGGCCACGAACCAAACAAAATTTCTTTGTTTACACCATCAATGATATTGATAAAGATCATCACCGGCAGCGCCATTTTGATTACGAATTTTGAGATTGGTTCCAGCGTTTCTTTATTTAATACCTTCGTCCGGACAAGAATCACTCCCGCCAGAATATAAATTACAAAAAGTCCGATCTGCTGCAGTAATATCTCAAATGTTGTCATTTGTCACACTCGCTTTCTTTCTTGAAAGAATCAAAATCACTACAAATGTAATCATCTCAGAGGCAAGGAAAGACAGCCAGACACCGTTCATTCCGAGAATTTCGGACAAAATAACTGCACAGATCACAATGGCGATCGCACCTCGCAGCAACGAGCCAATGATAGCCGGACGGGCATTTGCCGTTGCGGAAAAATAAGCCACCAGCAGAATGTTGATGCCGGCAAATAAAAATCCAAGGAAATACAGCTGCAGTCCGGTATGTGCATACTTAAGAAGCATTGCATTATTTTCGCTGTTAAAAACCGCAACAAGCGGGTCGGTAAATACCCAGACAAAGACAACCATCACAATTTCCACTACAAGAGCGCTGTTTAAGCCCCAGCGGAGCAGTTTTCTGACTGTTTTCTGGTTACCTTTTCCATAACTTTCACTGATCAGCGGCTGTACGCCCTGTGCCAGACCATTCAGGATCGACATACCGACAATAGACAGATTCGCAACGATTCCATAAGCTGCAACTCCGATACTTCCTGCAATTCCAAGAATCAAAAAATTAAATACCAGCGCGATCACTGCGGAAGAAATCTCGCCGACAAACGCCGAAACACCAAGCTGACAGCAGGAAAGCAGATGCCGCAGAGACAGTTTTTTCCATTTGAAACCGATGTGGCATTTTTTGCTCAGATAATGTGTCATACAGACGGACATCGTGACAACCGGACAAAATGCCGTTGCAAGTGCCGCACCGGAGAATCCGAGTCCGGCCGGAAAGATAAAAATATAGTCGAACACAATATTAAAAATACTTCCTGCAAGGGAGCCTGCCATTGCAATGGATGTCGCATGATCGTTTCTTGCAAATGCCGTAACTGAATAATTTGACATAAAAAACGGTGATGCCATGAGAATAATGCGCAGATAGGTTTTTCCCAGTGCAACCAGACCTGTATCTGCCCCAAGCAGTGCCAGACATTTATCCGGAATAAAAATTCCCAGCAGTACAAACGGAATGCTGATCAGTACGCTCCATGCAATTGCCTGTGTAAAATAATGATCTGCCTTTTCTCCTTTTGCTTTACTGATGCCGTATCTCGTCGCGGAGCCGATGCCGATCATAGATCCTATCGCATAGATGAGACCATACACCGGAAGGATCAGATTAAGAACCGCCAGTCCGTCCGCCCCCGCATAAACAGAGATAAAAAAAGTGTCTGCCAGAACATAGACGGAAACACCGACCATACCGGCAACACTCTGAAATACATATTTTGAAAATCTTTGTAACATTGATTCACCCCATCTTTATTATCTCTTGCATTATAAAGAAAATCACATAAAAAGACAAGGAAAAAGCCCCGGAAAATGCAAATTCCGAAGCTTTTTTCATGAGATTATGAACTGGAGTTTATTTGAACATTATGATGCTGTACGGGTCTATATTATAATTTTTGCGATTGAATATAGACGCATCAATGCTGGAGTTTTTCTTTGGTTTCTTTATGGTTAATTTGTTACCAAATGATACAAAACATTTGGAAATTTTGCCATTTACACAGTAATCGGCATGTGGCTGTCCCCAGTTCTTTTTCATTTCATATTTAATTGTAACCTTTTTGTTTTTGTATTTTTTGTAGCTTACTACTGCAACGTTGGTTTTCTTAAACTGATTTGTAATGTCCTGACCATTGACTGTTACTTTTTTGTATGGATTGACATACTTGTTTACAACTACCTTCTGTTTGTAAGTAACTCCCTGAAGCTTGTAAGAAACATATGTTGTACCTGTTTTTTTCGGCAGTACATAAACAGCATAGCCCCAGCTATTCTTACGGCAGCTGACTGTTGCTACTGATTTCTTAGATGATTTCAGGGATGTAAACTTTGTCTTTTCTGAGTTAGTTACCTGCTGTGCGTTGTCATAATATTTTGTCTTTGGATAATAGATTACATAAGAAGTATCTGCTTTTTTTACTGTAGATGCTGCCTGTACTCCGACCGGAGCGATCACTGCCATGGTCAGCACCAGAAGCAGTGCCAGAAATCTTTTTACTGTTTTCTTCATGAACTCTTTCCTCCTGAAATTTTTTATCGTCTGGTCTTTACGGTTTTTGCGCCGGACCATGAAGAATAATATTTTTTGCTGCCGGATTTTTTGTATGTACGGACTCTGACGTAGTATTTTTTGTTACCTTTTAAGCGTTTTACAGTCAGAGAGGTTCCGCTGATCGTCTTTGTCTTCGCGCCTTTGAAATTGCTGTTCAGAGAATACTGTACCTGGTATCCGGTTGCTGTTGCTGCGGAAAGTTTCCTTACTTTTACTGTAAAGCCTTTTGATTTTTTGCTGAGTTTTGAAACAGTTGTGGCACGTGGATTGATCGTGTAGCTTCTCTTCATTGTGCCGCTGTAGTTGCCTTTCAGCGTGATCTTAACAGTATGTCTTCCGGCGGATTTGCTGTCTCTGTCATAGCTTACACTATAGGATGAACGGCTGAGTGCATTTCCGTTTGCATCTGTAACTGTAACAGCCGGTTTCTTTGCTTTGCCATTGTAGGTATAGGAAGTTGCAGAAAGATTTACGGATGTCGGGCGGTAAATCGTGGATGTTGTAGTTTCACCGCAGTCAGAACATTTGCGGACAAGTCTGCCATTCTGATTCGGGGTTGCTTTCGTTACGGAAGAAGTCTTCCATGAATGCTGATGAGTGTTTACACTGAAAGTATACTCACTGGCGTCACCTGAATATCCAAAGTACAATGTAGTTCCTTTTTCCAGTGTTTTCTCCTGCTTATCGTATCCATATATGTAGTAGTCTGCTAATTTATCACCACTTTCATTGTACATCTCCATACCAAATCTTCCATTGGTAATGATCGTATATTTTCCTGTTGCGGGAGCTGTAAACTTATAATAATCTTCGTCTCCGCCAAGTCCGATGATTCCATAATACATTCTATTCAGAGAAATTTCTCTCGCCTCGTACCAGTTTTCTTTCTGAGCAAAATAATTCTCCGGGAATGATTCCTTTACCGGTTTGAATTCCAAAGCCAGTTTATAATTCGTACAATTAAACCCCCTTCCGCCAATCAGATAGGTAGTCCCTTTTGACAGTGGGAACGTATTCACCCATGGATTATAATGTAGAACGAGGCCACATCCGTCTATTTCTTCACTGGTTTCCTCAACTGCAATTACTGGCTTTACAAATATATTATACCCCTCTGTTGATGTGGTCGAACTTGTAATCGTCAGTATACCCGCTGTCTGTGGTGTAAATCTGTAGTATGCGTCATTTGAATTCCCATAATTTCCCGACACTACCGCACGGTTATTTTTTAATGTAATCGTACCTCTTATATCTGATGCATTTACCGCCTGTGTTGCGATCTGCGTATCTGCATCGTCAGAAAAAACATCCTCCTCATCTTCTGCTGCCTGCACGGAAATTTCTCCATCCTCATAATCGTCGGATGCATCATCTGTAAGGATCTCCGGCTCTGTGTCTGCATCAGCGATCTCAACGGCTGTGTCATCTGTCTCATCTGCAAATGAAATTTCATCATCTGCTGTTTCCTGTGCTGCTTCTGCAAATGAATTTTCACCATCTGCTTCTGTCTGCGTTTCTTCAGCATCGAATACAACGGCTGTGTCATCTGTAAAATCTGCCGCTGCCACCGGTGCTGCGGCTGTCACACTCATTGCCGCCGTAAGTAATAATGCAAGTACCTTTTCTTTCTTCATGATTGTCTCTCCTTTTCTTGTCTTGTTTTATTTGCTTTGTACTATATAGACAAGAGTTCTTTTTAAAAAGTTTTATAAATTTAAAATTTTTTTCAAATTTTTTATTTTACAGTAACTTTGCATTTGACGGTCTTGTTTCCGGACTTCACAGTGATCACAGCAGTACCTTTTTTCTTTGCGGTGATCTTTCCTTTGGAATTGACGGTTGCAACCTTTTTGTTGCTGGATTTGTAAGTCACTTTCTGAAGACTTGTAAGTGGTGCAATGACCGGTTTTAATGTTGCACTCTGTTTTCTTTTCAGTTTCAGTTTTTTGGCAACACCGGAGATCTTCGTTGTCTTTACAGCTTTTTTCTGTACGGTGACTGTAATGTTTTTCTTTAATCCGCTCTTTAAAGTAACGGTGATCGTTGCTTTGCCTTTTTTCTTGCCGGCTGTGATGGTGCTGGTTCCGTTCGCTCTGCCGGTAACCTTTGCAATGGATGTATTGCTGGATTTCCAGGATACGATGGAGTCACCTTTTGCAAGTCCGCTTACTTTCAGAACTGTTGTTTTCTGTCTGAATTTCAGTGGGAATTTCGCTGCAGTGACTTTGATCGTCGGAGTCAGTTTGCTGCCGTTATTTCTTGTTTCTTTTGTTCCGCATACGCTGCAGGTTCTTGCCTGAACCGCTGGTGCCAGTACTGTGGCTTCTGAAACAGTTTCCCATGCAGAGAAATGATGGCCTGCCGGGATTTCTTCTGAAGATTCCACATAGCCGCAGATGCTGCAGAAGGTTTCTTTCCTGCCAGGCTGTGTACAGGAATTCGGGTAAGTATACGTCCGTGTAATCATCTGGTGTTTATGGTCCTGACCATATTCAAAATAAACCTTTGCATTAAAAAATCTGTCACTGTTTAAGTTCGCTGCGATCCACTCTTCTCTGGTACCTCTGTAACAGATTTTTTTGATCGGCATGTAGTCTGTAACGAAATTCGTTGTGAAGCTGCTGACAGACTTAGGTAAAATCATTGTGTTCAAACCGGAGCAGGCTGCAAATGCCTCTTCTTCTACAGTCTTAACGCCTTCTTCAATATCAAGTTCTTCAAGTCCCGTACATTTCCCAAAAGCTGACTTGCCGATTGTTTCGACAGTTCCCGGGATTTTCAGTTTTTTGATTCCACTGCATCCCCAAAATGCATTTTTTCCGATTGTTTTGATGTTTTCCGGTATCTCAATGCCCGTCAGACCACTGCATCCATAAAAAGCAGATTCTGCAATCGTTGTAATCTTTTTCGGTATTTCAATACTTTCAAAACTGCTGCAGTTATAAAATGCTGATTCACTAATACTGCTCACATCTGAAAAATCAAACTGCTTCAGGGATTTACAGTCAAAGAACGCAGATTTTCCGATTGACTTCATTCTACTGCCCGGCAGATCCGCTTCCGTCAGAGCAGAGCAGTTAAGAAAGGTATATTCCCCAAGCATGATCATTGTGGATTCTTTTACTTTTATGCTTTTAAGTGATGTACAACCTTCAAATGCATTTTTTTTCGTCAAAAAATTCCCTGTAAATTCCGCACTTTCAAGCCCCGTACAGTCTTTAAATGCACACTCACCAAGCTGAATCACTTTCAGTCCGCTGGCATTGGCTTTTCCTGTAACAGAGATATTCTCAAGCTTTTTACTGCCTTCAAATGCACTGTTGCCGATTTTGGACAGGGTACCCTTAATGGTAACCGTTTTAAGTGCCGGATACTGCATAAAGTTTCGTTCGCCCAGTGTTGTGATTCCATCTTCTATGATCACATCTGTGATTTTTTCTTTATAGTTAAACCATGGTGACCAGTCCGGTGTTGAGCCATTACCATCTTCGGCATTCTCTATTACAAGTGTGCCGCTTTCATAGAAGGTCCATTTAATACTGATTCCCTTTGTTTCATCCTTTAAAGTATCACTGTAGATTTCTTTTCCATATTCCGTATCGGCTGCTTCTGCGCTTCCGTCAGAAAAAGCTGCGATATCTGCGTTGTCGTCGAAGACTGATTCAGCAGCATCAGAAACTGTGCTCTCATCAATGGTACTTTCATCGGAAGTTTCCTGCTCTTCCTCAATCTGGATTTCATCGTTTGCAGGTTCGTTGTTTATGGTTTCATCATTTGCGGATTGGTCATTTGTAATCTCGCTGTTTACGGTCTGATTATTTGTGGTTTCATCATTCGAATCGGTGAATGAAACGTCTGTACCTTCATCATCTGAAGTCATTGTTTCCGGAGCCGCCTCAAATGCTGCTTCCCATACTTCTGCGGATTCTGTTGCAATGTCAGATTCTGCATTTGCAGTATCCGCCGTCGCAGTTTGCTCATTTGCCGCAAATACAACGGTTTCTGCCGGAACTGCGGACAGGATCATCGCCGTCGATAACCCGATTGTCATAATTTGTTTCAGTTTCATCTCTTATGTCCTCCTTATGTGATGTGTGTATTAACCGGTGTCGAATATACACGATATATCGTGCATATATAGTATGACATCTATGCTACCATTTCCTAAACAGGAGGTATTGCCATGATTTCATATGATCCTTTCTGGCAGACGCTTCGCCAGAGAGATATTTCCACTTACCAGTTAATATATGAGCACGGCATTCTGCCGGACACGATTCAGCGGCTGCGTAGCGGCAAAACTGTCACTACACGTACGCTCAATACTCTTTGCAGTGTCATTGGCTGCCAGATCTCTGACATTGTGACATTCGTGCCAGATGATACCTCTGATAAACTTTAACCTCTGGACAAATAACCGTACCCTTGCCTGTCTTACAATATGTAGACAGGCTTTTTTCGAAAAAGTTTCAGTTTTTTCGATTTTTTTGTTTCTTTATAGATTTTATAACATCTATATTTTATAGTCAATAAAACATCTATATCGGATATTGTTTGCCCAATGACCTGCTTAGCACTTTCTACTCTCTGAGACATCCCAAGTTCGAGATTTCGTTGACCTGCTCAATGTTTTCCCTCTTCCAGGGTATCCCAAACCGCAATTTCTGTTACCTCGTCAGGCTCTTTCCCATTCCTTAGTCACCCTAAAACTCGATTTCAGATGACTCGCTCCGCACTTTCTATTCTCTGGGACATCCCAAATTCGAGATTTCGTTGACCTGCTCAATGTTTTCCCTCTTCCGGGGTATCCCAAATCTCAATTTCAGTTACCTCGTCAGGCACTTTCTCATTCCTAAGTCACCCTGAACCCCATTTCCAGGTGACCTGCTGGCTCTTATCTTCCAGACAGGTCATCCTGACTATCTGTGTACAGTTGGAGATTGCAGCTGGATATTACACTTACTGCAGCGCATCGAGTCCGCTTGTATCACTTACCGGGATCCAGTTGATTTCCGGATTGCTGCTGTTAAATGTATCTGCCTCCGGCTGATCCATGCGGAATGACTGTTCTACGCTGCCATATACAAGCGTTCCTTCCTGTATGCTGATACGGCTGATTTCCATCATGCCGGTACCTCTGGAGAAATTCACTGTCAGCAGACCGTTCCCGTCTCCTGCCAGATGCACACCCGTTGCAATCTGATCGCCCTGAATCGGGACAAGTTCGGAACCGTTACATGTAAACACACGAATATCATACATATAAAATGCAGTAGATGGGTACATGGCTGCCACACCCAGTTCCTGCACTCCATCACCATTGATATCACTTACAAAATAATAGTAATCACTGCTTCCGTTTCCATTCGGGAAATCATATTCCCCGTTCTGGACACCTGTCAGAACTCCCTCATAAATTCCACGAAGATCTCCTGAATTTGCACCGGAAGCACTTTCACCTGCTTCTGCCACCGGTGCGGCTTCCGCATTTTCTGCAGATACCTGAGATTCCGGAGATGCCTGCGCATCCAGAACTTTCGGTGCATTTTCACCGGTTGCTTCCACAATTTCAACAATTCGATATTTTCCGTCACCTGCATCTCGCATGATGGCCTTTTTATTTACATCGGTCATTTCCATTTCGCCCGTGTCATCACTGTACTTCTCTTTGTGATAAGTATAAAAAACAGCCAGTTCATCACTTGTGGTCTCTGTACCGGTGATTGTCGCATTTGCTGTATAATTCAGTGTTGCAGGCACAAATCCCAGATATTCACCCTGTACATTGATGCCGCCTGCCTCGTCATTATCATTTTCTTCGGTAAACTGATAATCCGTAAACGAAGAAAACATTCGATTTACATCAGAAAGTCGATAAAAATGACTGTAGTCTTCACCATATCCTATGTACTCAATGTAGTTTCCGTCTGTTTCTGCTGTCTGGCAGAGTGAATTTACCAGCAATGCAATATCCATATCAGAAAATCCGCCCTCCGGAATCGTCTCCGGGCCATAGGAAAGCACAAACTGCAGTTCGTCTTTTGTAAGATTTCCTTCAACCACCGATGGGTAATCCGGCTCAACCGTAGAGATTGCCGGTGTCGGAGTCGGCTGTGGCGTTGCGGTTGGCTCCGGCGTTGCGGTTGCTTCCGGGATTGTCGTCACCTCCGAAGTCTCTGTCTCTTCATTTATATTCTCGTTTGCAGCATTCTCGGCCGCTGTCTCATTTTTCTGTCCATTCCACTGCACGACACCGTAAGCTGCGCCTCCGGCCACACATACAGCTACAACTACAGCCGCTGCTTTTCCTGCTGCGGTATGGAAAAATCCGGCCTTTGCTGCTTTAGTGGCAGCATTGCCCGCAGATTTTGCAGTTCCGACGTTGGTACCGCCAGAAGTTTTTCCTGCATTTTCTGCTGCCTGTTCTCCGGATTTTTCTTCTGTTGTCTCTGCTGAAGTCTCTCCTGCATTTTCTGCCCCCTGCTGTCCGGAAGTCTGACGGAGGATTTTCTCTTCGATGGATTTTCCATCTGCAATAAAGGATTTCTCTGCCGCCATAACCTCTCTGTCGGAACGAAGCAGATATACAAGAAGTACGATTGGAGCCACACTGTAGAGCTTGTAGCCTTTTTTCTGCAGTTCTTCTGCTTTAACTTTGAGATTTTTTCTTCCGTAATTTAAGCGCGATTTGACCGTGTTTTCCGAACAGTCCATTGCCTCGGCGATCTCCGAAATAGATGCTCCCTCAATATGAAACATCAAAATACACATGCGCTGTTCTTCCGAAAGTGAATCCATCAGAGAGTGTACCAGTTCTCGCGTCTCTTCTCTTGTATATGCCATTTCCGGCTGGTTTTCAGGATTTTCATCTTCTACATCGTAGGTAAACTCCTCCCCTTCATTGTCCACTGCAACATCGGTGAACAGAAGAGGATTTTTCCTTACCAGTGCGTTTTTGGCAGTGTTGGCAACAATCGTGCCAAGCCATCCTTCAAAAGCCTCCGGCTCACTGAGTTTGTCCAGTTTGGAAAACGCTTTCATATAAGCTTCCTGCAGGACATCTTCGGCAGCCTCTTTATTTTTCATATACTGCAATGCCAGATAATATTTGCTTTTGTAAGTTTTTTCATATAAAAATGAAAATCCCTGTTCTTCACCCTTTTGGGCTTTTTCGATTGCTTCTCTGTAATCCATTTTTTTCTCTCTCCCTGTATAAAATTTCTTTGTATGTCCCTATGCAATATTCCGGTGTCTCGTCCATTTCTTCCATAAAAAAATTCATGTCCAGACGGATAAGATTCACCACCCACTGCATCAGTTTATTTTTCACTGTATCACCTCAGGTTTCTGTCCGAAATGCTGTCAGTCTATGCTGTACTGTCCAGCAATTCCAGAATCTCATCCATAATAAACGCCTCCAGATATTCGCCAATTGCTTTACATCCTTTTTTCTCCGCCAGAACGTTCATCTGTTCGAGCCCGTCTGTCAGAGGAAATAAAATACGGCTTCTTTCTTCCTCCGGTGTAGACCGCCACTGTGAAAGTGCAAGCTGCTGCTTTTCCTCCAGTTCGTAAACCGCCTGCTCGATTTCTTTACATGACGTGCGAAGCTCTTCCATATATGGAAGCTTCTCCCGCCGGCATCGTCTTATGATCACCTGATAATGTCCCAGTTCCTGCAAAAGCTGCATAATCTGTTTTTCATATGGTAATGACATGATTTCACCTCCCTGTCTTTTGTGCTGTTACTATAAAGACAGGGAGATTTGAAAAAAAGTTTTATGTTTTTGAAAATTTTAAAGAATTTTTTATCCGATATAGATTTTATAGCATCTACAAAAAGACGTCAATGCATGACAATAATTTCAGATATATTTATTTTAGAAATTTTATTTCTTACCAAGTTCCCAGAAAGCGACTGCACTTGCAGCAGCTACATTGAGAGAATCCACACCATGAGACATCGGAATTTTCACGGTGTAATCGCAGTCTGCGATCGTGTCGGATGCCAGACCGTCTCCCTCCGTACCGAGAACGATGGCAAGTTTTTCTTCTGCATGAAGCTGCGGATCATCAATACTGAAAGAATCCTCCCGCAGTGCCATTGCCACGGTTTTGAAGCCGAGTTCCCGAAGAGTCTGCATACCGGTATCCGGCCAGGAAGTTTTTTTGTCAAAATAAGTCCACGGAATCTGAAAGACCGTGCCCATGCTTACGCGGGACGCACGGCGGTAAAGCGGGTCACTGCAGCCACCTGTCAGAAGCACCGCATCCATGTGGAGTGCTGCCGCGGAGCGAAAAATCGCACCAATATTTGTCGGATTTACTACATTTTCCAAAATTGCTATGCGGCTGGTATTCTGGCAGATTTCCTCGACAGTCGGAAGGGTGCGGCGTTTCATGACGCAGAGCAGTCCTCTCGTCAGAGCATAGCCGGTCAGTTTTACAAGGATTTCATATTCTGCTGTATATACAGGGGTCTGCGAAAAACGTGCCAGAAGTTCTTTTGCCTCACCCTCAATATCCTTATGCTCAACCAGAAATGAAATCGGTTCATAGCCTGCGCTGCACGCACGCTCAATCACCTTCGGGCTTTCTGCAATAAAAAGTCCCGGGAACGGTTCGTTATACCGCCGGAGCTGTACCTCTGATGTTCTCGCATAAATGTCCAGCTCCGGTGCATTAAAATCATTAATTTCTATGATGTTGTTCACGATGCTCTCCTTTAAATTTCTCTAACTTTTACTTTTAATTTTTCGGCAAAATCGCAGCTCATTCAGCGCTCCAGATCAGGTGACACTTCGCTGCAAGCTCCTGTTCTTTTTGCTGCGCTTTGTCCGGCTCATCCTGATAATCCCAGAGAGCAAATGCCTCTTTTATATTTTCCGGATCTACATAATAAACATTTTCGATACCGGTCGGCAATGAAGTTTCATCAGTGGCTGTATCCGTCAGGCGGTCATGTGCCTTCTGAAACTCATCAGGATCAAACATCAGATTCTCTGCATCCTGCGCAGATGGGTAATTTTTACGTATCCACGCCGTCTCGGAAAGCATGTAAAACATGTTTTTCTGGTCCACGGATAAGATAGCTGTCTTATGTCCGTCCGGGTCGATTTTACTGTATATTTTACCGTCTTTCACAGTCATTCCGGCATCGTCCCAGGATATATAAGTCTTTTTGTCATAATACCAGTAATGCCCGATTCCACTCGCAAACAGCACAAGTACTGCTGCTAAAATAATGGAAATAATACGTTTCCGACGGATACGTCTGCGGATTTTTTTTAATGGTGCAATCTCAGTACGGTGGTCTGAATTCCTCTCTGCATTCCCTGAAACAGTCCGCAACTGATTCTCTTTTTTCATTTCATCCAGCATTTTGCGACAGGCTGCACACTCTTTCAGATGTTCTTCTACAAGCTGTCTGCTGTCCTCACTGACCATATCATCAATATAAAGCGGAAGCAGATCTTCAATAATATTACAGTTGATCTTCATCGTCTAATTCCTCCCTGATTTTTTTGCATGCACGATGATAAGTAACTCTCGCCCAGCTTTCACTTTTGCCAAACAGATCTGATATATCACTAAATGACAGTTCTCCAAATACCCGGAGGGAAAAGACTTCTTTGTACGGTTCCGAAAGTTTATGCAGGACTTTGTGGACACGAAATGCCGTTTCTTTGTCCGAAAAATCCCGAACAAAATCAGCAGAAAATACCTCTTCTGACAACTCATTCTGCGCTTCCGGTGCATATTTTTTATTCTTTTTCAGATAGTCATAATATGTGTTTTTGGAGATCTGGCAGAGCCATACCCGCAGGTCACATTCCCCTCTGAAATCGTCGACTTTTTTCAGTGCTTTGAAGAATGTTTCCTGTGTAAGTTCCTCTGCAATGTGGGTATTGTGTGAAAGCGAGAGCAGATAGCGGTATACGACTGTGAAATATTTCTCGTATACTTCCTGAATATTCAGCATTTGTTTCTCCTCTCTTTGTACTCTTGTCCTCCTTCACATATATGACGATATATGAGATAAAAACGTTACAGATTTTTATAAAAAATCACTCGATTTTCTATAATCTATGTAATTTATTCCTCTTTTATCTATTCTTCAGCCATATACATGCAAGTTCCATCCACGACTGACATTCCGGCTGTATACAGCCGCCATCTTCGTGACTTGTTTCTTCATTTGCAAGGCTGAGTCCATGTCCGCCGACAGGATATATATGCATCTCTACCGGCACATGATTTCTTCGTAATGCCTCAAAAAATAAAATTGAATTTTCAACCGAAACTGTATCATCTGTGACAGTATGCCAGAGAAATGTCGGCGGCGTGTCCGGACTTACCTGTAATTCCAGTGACTGTTCTCTCCTTTTTGTTTCGTCATGGCATTCTTCTCCCAGCAGACATTCAAACGAACCTTCATGTGCAAATTTTCCGGATGTGATCACCGGATAACTGAGGATCATACCATTCGGTTTTATCATTTCAGGGTTTGTATCCAGATGCTCTGAAAGAAATGTTTTTTTCCAGAAAACACCAAGACTCGCTGCAAGATGTGCCCCTGCCGAAAATCCCTGTAAGATAATTCTGTTCGTATCAATATGCAGTTTGTCCGCATGTTTTCTCAGATATAACACGGTCTTTGCAAGCTGCATAAGCGCCAGAGGATATCTAGCCGGAGCAACACTGTAACGCAAAATCACAGCATGATAACCCTTCGCAAGATACTGCATCGCAATCGGTTCTGCCTCTCGATCTGAAGTCATTGCATAACCACCTCCCGGGCAGATTACAATAACCGGACGCATTTTTTGAGGATGCATTTCTACGGAATTATCCAGAATATATGTATATAAATCGGCTGTCTCCTCATATCCATCAACTTTGATTTCTATCTTTTTATAAAGCATTCAGTTTCCTCTTTCTTACAGCACATAATAGTGCGGAATAATATCTTCGTAATGTCCGTCCGGCATGCGGAAACCACCCGGGATCACACCGAGTTTTGTAAATCCGATGCGCTCATAAAGGTGCAGCGCATGTGTATTTGATGCAACCACTGCGTTAAACTGCATGACACGGAATCCTTTTTCTTTTGCCATTCTCAGACAGTCAAGTACCAGTTTTTCTCCGATATGTTCGCCCCTGATATCGCGGCGTACCGCATAACTTGCATTGCTGATATGTCCACATCTTCCTATATTATTCGGGTGCAGAATATAAAGTCCGACCACTTCACCTGTCTCCGTATTTTCTGCAATTCCGGTATACGTCTGTTCTTTAAAAAAAGCATCCCCAACTTCTGCGGTAAGATCCTCTTCCTGCGGAAAAGCCACTCCGTCATCTACAACCTGGTTCCAGATCTCGCTTGCTGCTGCCGCATCCTCCGTACGATATTCTCTTATTTCTATCTTCATGTCAAACTACCTCCTGTAACAAAAACTTATGCACTCTATCTGTATACCACGTTAAAGTTTTCCCGTCAATGAAGATTTCAAAAAAGCAGATTCTATGTCGTTATCACATAAAATCTGCCCCAATTATCTTTATCTTCTTATTTTCTAAACAAAATATATTATTTCTTTCATTTCAAATTTTTCATAATCGTCCGGAACAGCTCTGAGATCTCAACCGGTTTCGCAACGTAATCATCCATTCCGGCGGCAAGTGCTGCCTGACGGTCTTCTTCAAAAGCATTTGCGGTCATTGCAATGATCGGAATCTTTGCCCGTTCATCCGGAAGTTTCCGAATTGCCCTCGTTGCCTGATAGCCATTCATATTTGGCATCTGAATATCCATCAGAACTGCATCATAATAGCCCTCCGGAGCATCCTTTAACATATCGACTGCAATTTTTCCGTCTGCGGCAAGTTCTACTTCTGCCTCCGCGTCCTGAAGGATCGTCATGGCAATCTCTGCATTCAGTCCGTTGTCTTCCGCCAGAAGAAGACGTCTGCCTGTCAAAGATATTTTTTCCGGCTGTTCTTCCATCTGCTGCTGTAATTCTTCCTCCGGTACCTTTCTGCATGAGATTTCGACAGTAAAACAGGTACCTTTCCCGGGTTCACTTTCTACAGAAATGTCACCATTCATAAGATCTACAAATGATTTCACTATACGAAGTCCCAGACCTGTTCCAATAATGCCGCTCTCAGAGGAACTCCGCTCACGCGTAAATGCATCAAAAATATGTGGTACATATTCTTTGCTGATACCGATGCCATTGTCTGACACACGGATTTGCAAAGTCATAAAATCATCCCGGGCTGACGGTTTTTCTTCAATATCAAGGACTATCTTGCCACCCTCCGATGTATATTTCACAGCGTTACTCAAAAGATTCATAATGATCTCCCGGATCTTCAGGGCATCGCAGTATACGTTTGCATGTCGGATATTTACATTTCTGTTTACAGTCAGCTGCTTACGTGAAATCTCTCCGTCAAGAAGGATGTCCAGTGTCTCCTCAAGCTTCATCAGATTCCACGGAGCTTCATTCAGTGTCTCTTTACCACTTTCAATACGTGCGATCTCAAGCACATTACCGATCAGCGCAAGCAAAAACTGGCTCGCACCTTTCAGCTTTTGCAGATAGTTTGTTGTTACTTCTTTTTCGCCCCAGTGTGCTTCCATCAGCTCCGCATAACCAATGATCGCATTCATTGGTGTACGCAGATCGTGGGACATTGCAAACAGGAAAGACGATTTCGCACGGCTTCCCTCTTCCGCACGGTGAAGGGCATTTTTGAGCATCACCATATCAGACACATCCACAAACGTAGTAAGTACTGCCCTCTCTCCTGTCGGAATGTGGACAACTTTCGATTTGGCAAGTGCATGACATTCGTTTGCCTTACCCTTACCGATAATGCACTCATAATCCACCATGTCATCTTCATTTCGAAGCTTTTTCAGTTGATTGAGCACATCCGAATCCGGATAATAAACCTGCCTCAGAAGCGGTCCGAGCTCCCTCTGTGCAGCTTCGACGCTCTCAATCCCATACATTCTCAGCGCCTCTGCATTCATATGTATGACCTTGTGTCCCGGCATTGTATATGCAAGGACACCGCAGTTTTCTATATCAAGCAGTTCTTTATAATAAATATCCTGACGCAGTTTTTCTTTGCGCAGAGAATCATTCAGTTCTGCAAGGCGTCGCTCCGCCTCTTTTTCTTTTTCAATACGTACTGTCTCAGAAATATCCTGATGTGTTCCGGTGACAGCCACGTATTCTGTCGCCGATGTGTCTCTCGCACCACCGCAACGTACAAACATCGCTCCGGATACCGGATGAATATAACGATAAACGATTTCTGTCCTTGCCTCTGTAAGCTTATCCGAATATTCCTGAAACAGCCGCATATCTTCCGGATGTATACGCGAACGATGAAATACAAATCTCTCTTCCGGTGTGATCTCTCTGTCGATTCCAAGCAATTCATCCATCACTTCATCCGCATAAAATCTCGGTGGCTTTCCTTCTTCCATTTCCACACGCCACATTCCCATTTGGGATGCACTCAGAATTTCTTTTATATTTATCTTTTCCCGCTGCTCCATAAACAGCCCTCCCATATCTACTTTCCGATTCATTTTTTCAGAATCTGTGCCATTACCTTAAACAGCATATTCATATCTACCGGTTTGGAGATATGTGCATTCATGCCGCTTTCCAGAGCTTTCTGCCTGTCTTCTTCAAATGCATTGGCCGTCATGGCTACGATCGGAATGTCCGCCCGCGCATCATCAAGATTACGAATCCGCTTTGTTGCTTCATATCCGTCCATCTCCGGCATCTGAATATCCATGAGTATCATATCATAATAATCCTCCGGCATCTTTTTCAGCATTTCTACGCATTGTTTTCCGTTTGCAGCACGTTCTGCTTTCAGACCATTTTCTTTCAGAAGTGTCATTGCTATTTCTGCATTCAACTCATTATCCTCGGCAATCAGCACTCTTTTTCCCAGAATGCTGTCCGAAATCTTCTCTTTTTCTTTCTGCTTCTCTTCCAGGATCTGTTTCTCTGAGGCAAGCTCAAATGGCAGAACAACGGTCATCTTTGTTCCGCATCCAGGCTGACTTTCAACTTCAATCGTGCCTCCCATCATATCGATCAGAGCTTTTACGATTGGCAGTCCCAGACCGGTACCGGTCACTTTACTCTCTGTGCTTGTATGCTCACGTGAAAACTCTTCAAAAATATGAGGAAGATATTCTTTACTCATACCGATGCCATTGTCTTCTACAATAATTCTGTAAGCTATATAATTTTCTTTTTCAAATGGTTCTTCTTTAACACTTACGGAAATCTTTCCACCTTCCGGTGTATACTTCACAGAATTCCCGATGATATTGATAAAAATCTCCCTGATTTTTGTCTCATCACCGATCACATATTTATGTTGTATATCCGTTTCACACGAATATGTAATAAATTTCTTTTTCACTCCCGGCTCAAAAACATCTGTCAGCGATTCTATCAGCTCCGTCACACATCCGACTTCTTTTTTCAGAACCAGTTTGCCACTTTCGATTCGTGCCATCTCCAGCACATAGTTGATCAGTGACAGAAGGAAATTGCTGGAACTTTTGATCTTGCCAAGATAATCGATGGCTTTGTCCTTTTCATCTATATGTTTTTCCAGAAGCTCCGAAAAGCCAATGATTGCATTCATCGGAGTCCGGATATCATGGCTCATATTAAAAAGGAACCGTGTCTTTGCCTCATTCGCATTTTTTGCTTCGAGAACAGCTTTTTCGAGTTCTTTTTCATGAAGCGCATCTCTGTAGCGTCTCATTTTGAATTGCAGATATATGATCATTACAATGAAAGCTGTCATCACCGAAATGAGTAGTCCCCAGAGTTTCTGAGTTATCGTCACCCATCCGTTTTCTGGTACGATCTCAAAATACCAGGTATCATTCGGAACTGTACATGCAACCTCCAATGTATCTGCTTCCTGTAAATTGTCACACTGCGCAATTACGATTTTTTCATCGTCCGTTCCTTTTTTCCATATCTGATAGTGATATCCGGCATTTTCCAGTTGGTCCAGCTCCATTTTTTTGATAAATTTCTGCCAGTCCATAACAAGAATAGAAAATCCCCAGAACTTCTTACAGCCTTTGGCATCCGTTCTGTATACCGGGTCAAAAAGCAACACACCGTTTCCTCCCTGCACCAGTTCAAACGGACCTGCAATCGTATATTCTCCGCTGTCTCTTGCCAGACGCGCTTCCTTTTTTCGTTCCGGATTTTCAATCATGTTCAGCCCGATCACATCCTCATTTCCCGCCATAGGATATATCTGCGAAACGATTCCGTCTTTTGCAATTTCATGGACTTTTATGATATCATCTTCATCCTGCATCAGCCTGGATAATGTCGCAAACTGTTCATCACTTATCGTCAGACCTTCTTCTATACTCTTTTTGACCAGATCTGATTCCGCAAGATAACGGTTCAGTTGAACTTCAATCCTGCTTATTGTGGATTCAGCCGTATATGCAGCCTTTAGTTGCTCCCGTCTTTGCTGATTCTGATTTATCAGAAACGTACAGCCAAACACCATAAGCAGCGTAACCAGAAAGACAAGCTCGGCTCTGATCCTTATGATTTTTTTATCTTTCTTTTTATCCATAAATAGTTCCCTGATATTGTTTAATTTCAGACAGATGTATGTTTCTCCACACAATAGTCCGATGAATTCATTTTATCCTAATATCTGTACTTTGATTGTAAAACCGCTGAAAAAATAATAAAGTCGTGTATTTTATTCAGTTTCTATATTTTTATGCAGTGCTGATAAAATCTTTTCTTCATCGAATGGTTTCGCAATATGTCCGTCCATTCCCGCATCCAGGCACTTCTGAATGCAGTCCTCTGACGTCTGGGCTGTCATCGCCACAATCCGGACAGTCTGTGCATCCGGACATTTCAATGCGCGTATCCGATGTGTTGCCTCATAACCATCCATCTCCGGCATCATCACATCCATCAAAATGACATCATAGCTTCCCGGTTCTGAGGTTTCAAACATTTCGAATGCTTCTTTTCCATTCCATGCTTTGCTGACAGTCGCACCGAGATCCGTCAGATAAAACTCTGCAATCTCCATGTTGATCTCATTATCTTCGGCCAGAAGGAAATGCATACCTGCCAGCGGTTTTTCTGCACTTTCAGTTCTTTCTTCTTTCTCAGGAAGCATATCATTTACTTTGAACGGGATACGGAACACAAAAGTGCTGCCCTCACCAAGTTCACTTTCTGCCTCAATGCTTCCACCCATTTTTTCCAGCAGTGCTTTGACGATCGACATACCAAGCCCGGTGCCTTTGTAAAGGGTTCGCGCATCATTTTTTTCCTGTGTAAACGGCTGGAAAAGATGCTCTCTGACAAACTCTTCACTCATTCCGATTCCGGTATCCACAAGCTTGAATTCATACCATACAGTCGTACCATCGCAGGAAATCTCCTCAGCATACGTATCAATGCTTCCGTCTGGCTTGTTGTACTTGATCGCATTACTCAGAAGATTCAGCATGATACGACGCAGCTGCAGGGAACTTCCCCGCAGTGCGGTATGCTGAATGTTTTTCCTGTGTTTACGATGTGTGATTCCTGACTCAATCAACTGTGCATCTACTAATGCAGCAACCTCATCCATCAGTTCACTTATATCAAAAGCATCTTCTTCAATTTCAAACATACCTGCTTCCAGCTTGCTCATATCCAGTACATCGCTTACCAGTTCCAGCAGATGTTTCGTCGAAAGCCGGATCTTTTCAAGACTGTCGTCCACTTTTTCCCAGTCATTGCGGTTTTTGCGGATGATATCCACCATACCCATGATACCATTGATCGGAGTGCGGATATCATGACTCATACGATTCATAAATTCCGTTTTTGCTTTGTTTTCAGCATCTGCTTCTTCAAACGCTATCTGCAGACGCTCTTTTTCCTGCTGCTCCTTCTCGTGGAAATCTGAAGTATTTTTGAACAGGATGATTCCATGCACAACCTGACTTTCTTTATCTGTCTTTGCATCGTACACGGTGTCTCTGGACATCAGAACAGTCTTTTGTAACCAGATCGGTTGACCGTTTTTTCCTGTCTCACAGTATTCCACCGTGATCTGTCTTGATCCGGTCGCAAAACGCTTCAGGATTTTAAACGAAGAATCCACGATTCTGTAATTCTCCAGCGTATCTTCCGTAACGTACCGGCTTCGTCCGCTGCAGTAATCACTGTAAGAGCATGGAGTCTGCACATCATTGTCAAATTCTTTCGCCAATGTATGATAATAAACACTTTCCAGACGGTCATTCGTCAGATCAACCGTATAAACCGCATGCGCCGTCTGCAAAAGTGCCTCCGCATAATTGCCATTTTCAACAATAGATTGCTTCAGTTGCTCATAATAACGGTTCAGACGCATTTTCTCAACCGCAGAGTTCTCATCCTTAGTCTGAAATGGCTCAAATCCCAGAATAAAATGATGCAGTCTGCCGTCCCCGGTCCTGTTACCGGGCAGTACCGTCATTCTTCCCCGTCGAATATTTTTGTCTCTTTCATACTGATACAGCAGTTCAACTTTCTCATTTTCCTTCAGATGTTCTGCCAGATACGCAGTCTGAAGTTCCATCCGCATTGTCTTACGATTCTCATCTGTCCCCAGTTCCTGAATGATCTGCTCAACCGCACCGGAATAACTTCCATCCTCTGCAAGGAAAAAGTTCGAACTTGCTCTCAGCACATAATACTGATCCAAAAGCGCGTCACAGTAAATACAGTCTGAGAACTGATATCCCTTCTCTGTGATTTCCTCAAGAATACGGATATTCATCTTTTGTTTCTCAGCCGCCTCTTCCATCTTGGCACGGTTCTTGTCAATGTACATATTTTTGTCGGCAAAGCGGAACAGATCCCGCATCGTGCTTCCCTCAAAATCACTGGAAAGCGCATATCCGGCGGCATAGCTGATCGGCATTTCCGGATGCTGTCTGGAATACTCAGCCGACTGCTCGCGGATCTTCTTAAGACACTCGCGCACTCCTGCATGATCCAGCCCCTTCAAGACAGCAATAAATTCATCTCCGCCATCACGTCCTGCAAAAAACTCTTCCGGGACTGCCTTTCGAAGCTGTATCGCAAATGAACAGATGTACTCGTCTCCCTTATCATGACCAAGTGTATTGTTGATCGTTCGGAGATTATTCATGTCAAATACACACATGGCAACCAGTTCTCCATCCGGGATCGGATTTGGATCGTTGAGGATCTCCTCACATTTATTTTTATTCGGAAGTCCGGTCGCCTCGTCAAAGTATACCTTTTTCTGTAAGACTTTATTCTGGGCAGCAAAACGGACCGCTTTGATAAGTTCTGCACCGATGATCAGCACCAGCCCGAGGATATCCACTATAACAACTTTTTCGAGGTAATCCAGCGCCGTTGCCTTACGCTGTGAATACTCCTCAGAAAGCCCGACTGCCTCATCACAAATCTGGAAAAAACGCTCACTTTTTTCGATAATATCTGTATTTTCGTATCCCTTTTCACGGACAAGAAGTATCTCATCCCGAAGCTCCTCAAAATATCCTGCCAGTTCATCCATTTTGCTCTGAAACTTCTGATCATCCAGACGGATAAAATTAAGCTCATCACTGCCATTTCGAAGTCCTTCTATATAAGAAGAAGTCGTCTGATACATTTTGTCCTGCGGTGTCCCTGAAATTTCAAATTTTACCATTTGCTGCGTGCCACCGCGCACCAGCCCCGCATAATTTATAACTCGCGCAGTTCCCTGAATCTTGCCTACAATGGACATAATCGCAAAAAACAATACGATCAAAATGGTCGTCAGTACCATCATTGCCGCACGCAAGAAGAAAGTCTGCTTTTCCCCTTTTTTCTTCATTCTGTACCCATCCTGCCAGTATACAATTATTGCTTCCTGCAACTGATCCACAATTAATTTGCAGTTCATTTTTCATTTTCACACTTATGTTCATTATAGCCGATTTATCTTCTTTTCTCAACCTGGTTCTGCTTTAGTAGAACAAAGCGGACAAGTCCGCTTCAAACTCCCTGAATCCCTCAATCTTTGAGGGACTTGTTACGCTTTGCGCGCCAGATGCAGTCTGCTTCAGCAGACATATTCCTCATGCATCTGGTCGCATCCTCGCGGAGCGTTTTTATGTAATAGGAACATTACGAAGTAATTTCCTATTACATAAAAAAACATGCACGCCATTTACAGCGTACATGCCTTTCGATAAATACATTTCTTTCATTTTCAAATGTGAACCGCCGGTGTTTCCTCTCCTGCCACACAGCGTCCGAGCTGTTCTACTTCGAGGCGGTAATTCTGTGGTACAGAAACGGTTTTTACTTCTTCTTTTCCGTCAAAGGTTGCTACTGTGTAACTCAGCTCACCATCACCGTTGAACTCAAATCCGGTTCCTTTGATACTTCCTTTTGTTCCCTGAATCTCGAAACAGTCAATATGACGGTCACGGTCAGTTGCAAGCACCATTCCACAGGAAAAAGCAGCCTTTTTGCCATCACCATATTCCATTACAACAGAAGTAAGTTTATCAATTTTTTCTTCAGAAAAACTTGCGATTGCCCTGATCTCTGTCGGCTCTTCTGCAAGAGTTCTCAAAATCAGGCTTGTGTTGTAAACACCAAGATCATAGGTGCAGCCTCCGAGAGTATCTCTGCGCATGCGGATGTTATTTTTGTTATAGTCAGAGGTGATATAGGCAGATTCCATGTAGCGGACATCACCAATCGTTCCAACTTCTTTATTTCACAAAAAAAATTACAGCTTTTTAGTATCTGTAACTTCAAAATCCGCATGTATATTTTATATAATTTTCATCCTCTTTTACGGCTTTTTCATTGCTTTTTGCACAACGACCTTTTATAATAAAAATTATCAATTACCACATAAATCTTTATGGAGGGAACATTATGAACGAAGAACTTTTTAACGAAGCGGCGAAATCAAACGTCCTGACAAAGAAGCTGATCGATCAGCTTCAGGAAAGCATGACCTACAGCAGTATCTCCTTTATCAACTGGACTATTGAGGTTCTGACACTGATCAAGAATCGTCTGGAGCGCGGTGACCGGATCACAGATGAAGTATCCGGAGAAGTTTATACCACAAAAACCTTCCAGAAATTTGTAAAAGAGAATTTCTCTTCCTACATCACCAGCCAGGTTTTCAAAGAAGTCGTAAAACCGGAGAAGATCTACTTCTCACTGAAAGCATGCGACGGCGGCTACAGCCTGATTGCGGCGGATTCCGACAGTGAAAAAACTTATGCCTGGATCTCCAGCCTGAGTAAACGTTTCTCTCTCGTTGAGATGATCGCAACCGGTGTCGTTTATGTCAAAGATGTACGCACCGATACATATCAGCCGTTTATTTCCGGCAATGGCAAATATTGCCGTTATGACAAAGAAAAAGGAATCCTTGTGGAGATCTGAAGATAGGGGGCACCCCCTATCTTCCCATAATTCTTCCAATTCCATAGGAAACAAGAAATACTGCAATATCCACTGCTACGATCGTAGAGCCAACCGGCGTTCCGGCAAGAATAGAAATCAGGATTCCGGCTGTTGCACTGAGTACGGACATCACTGCCGCACTGATTGTTACGGAGCGGAAGGATTTAAAAAGTCTCATTGCTGACAGCGCCGGAAAGATTACAAGTGCTGAAATCAAAAGCGAACCGACCAGATTCATTGCAAGTACAATGATCACTGCGATCACAACCGCGATCAGCAGGTTGTATGCATTAGCTCTCGTCCCCGTCGCTCTCGCAAAATTCTCATCAAATGTCACTGCAAAAATCTTATTGTAAAACAGAATAAAAATCGCTACAACCACGACAGAAAGAATCGCACACAGCCATACTTCGCCTTTTGTCAGGGTCAGAATAGAAGTCGAACCAAACAGCGTACTGCAGACATCCCCTGAGATATTCGGGCTTGTCGAAAAAAGGTTCATCAGAAGATAACCGATTGCAAGTGCTCCGACGGAAATCATCGCGATTGCCGCATCGCCTTTGATCCTGGTATTCTGTCCAGCGCGAAGAAGAAAAATCGCACATACTACCGTCACCGGAAGAATAAACAGCATATTGTTTGTGATATTTAAGACAGATGCAATCGCCATCGCACCAAATGCCACATGAGAAAGTCCGTCACCGATAAAGGAAAATCGTTTCAGCACCAGCGTCACACCAAGAAGCGAAGAACAAAGCGCGATCAGAACACCGACAATCAGCGCATATCGTACAAACGGATACTGAAAATACATATAAAGTGTTTCAAACATCTTACTCGTCCTCTCCTTCCTGTCCGGTAAATGCTTTGCCCAGACTGCTCTGCAGATACTGTTTCTTCGTTCCGAAGAAGCAGTGTTCCCCGATATGAAGAATATGTGTCGCATATTTGACTGCAGCCGCAATATCATGTGAAATCATGATGATCGTAATTCCGTCCTTTTTATTCAGGTCTTTGATCAGCTGATACATTTCTACCGTCACACGTGGATCAAGACCGGATACCGGCTCATCAAGGAGCAGGATTTTCTGTGCGGCGCAAAGTGCTCTTGCAAGAAGAACTCTCTGCTGCTGTCCGCCGGAAAGCTCACGGTAACAATGATCTGCAAGATCCTGTATCATCATTTTTTCCATTGCTTTCTGTGCAACCATTTTTTCTTCTTTGTTATAGAAAGGACGCCATCTGCACCGGCTCTGACACCCGGAAAGCACGATCTCACGGACAGATGCCGGAAAATCTCTCTGCACCAGTGTCTGCTGCGGCAGATAACCGATCTCGTTTTTCTTTAATCCGTCACCAAGCTCAATGCTTCCGCTGATCGGCGGCTGCAAATGAAGTAATGTTTTCATCAATGTAGACTTACCGGAACCGTTTTCACCGACGATGCAGAGGTAATCGCCTGCATCAATGGAGAAATTCAAATCTTCCTGAATCGCCCGGTTGTCATATCCCAGTGTAAGGTTTTTGCATGTAAGCTGTGCCATTCTTGTCCCTCTTTCTTAGTTCAGTGCCTCTTTCAAAACATTCAGATTATCTTCCATCACGGAAAGATACGTTGCTCCGTCCGCAATTTCCTCTGATGTGATCGACTGCATGGAATTAAGCTGTAAGATCTTCTGCAGGAGTCTACGTGGACCGGAAGCTACGATCTTTTCAAACAATATACAGCGCTGGCAGATAAAGAAAGC
>CAKROE010000022.1 GCA_934371915.1 uncultured Blautia sp.
GCACAGATGAAGATGTTTCTGACACGTATCGGTTTCGGCTCAAAAGTTGTCGTGACCGGTGATGCTTCACAGAAAGATCTTCCGCGTGATGCGGTATCCGGTCTGGATGTGGCTGCAAAAGTACTCAAAAAGATTGATGACATTGGTTTTTGCCAGCTTACCAGCAAGGATGTTGTGAGACATCCGCTTGTACAGCAGATCGTACAGGCATACGACGATTATGAAAAGAAACAGAAACCATCCCGCAGTACGGGAAGTACAAGGACAGTCCGGAGGAAAAAGAATGACCATACAGATTGATTATGAAGCAGAACGAAAACTTGACATAGATTATGAGAAACTGGCATCAAAGGTAGCTGAGCATATTCTTGAGACAGAACATTGCCCGTATGATGTCTGCGTAAATCTTGTGATCACAGACAATGAGGAAATCAAGCGCGTCAATACAGAATTCCGTTCGATCGGAGCACCGACGGATGTACTTTCTTTCCCGATGATCCCGTTTGAGACACCGGCAGACTATTCCGTGATCGAGGGTGATGACAGCTATTTTGACCTCGATACAGAGGAACTGATCCTTGGTGATGTGATGATCTCTGTAGACAAAGTCTATGCGCAGGCAGAAGAATACGGACACAGCACCGAAAGAGAATTCAGCTTTCTTTTTGCACACAGCATGCTTCACCTTCTCGGATATGACCATATGGAACCGGATGAGGCAGCCGTGATGGAAGCCAAACAGGCAAAAGCACTGGAAGATCTGGGAATCACCAGATAAACAGATTAACATACTGGAGAATAGATAACATGAATTACCGTGAATTACTGAAAGACAAAAAACGTATCGTGGTCAAGGTCGGCTCTTCGTCCCTGATCCACAAAGAAACCAATAAACTGGATCTTCGCAAGCTGGAAGTCCTTGTCCGCGAATTAAGCGATCTTCACAATCAGGGCAAAGATGTCGTACTGGTTACTTCCGGTGCGGTGGCAGTCGGCGCATCTGCGTTCGGAATGCATGAGAAACCTGTGGAATTAAAGAAAAAACAGGCCTGCTCTGCAGTCGGACAGGCACGTCTGATGATGATTTATCAGAAACTTTTTTCAGAATATAATCAGATGGCAGCACAGATTCTGATGACCAAAAACACAATGGTCAACAATCTGAATCGCATAAATGCCCGGAATACATTCGAAGAACTTCTTGAACTCGGGGCAATTCCGGTTGTCAACGAAAATGACTCGATTTCAAGCTATGAGCTGGAGATGCTGGAATCTTTTGGTGATAACGATACACTGTCAGCAGTAATTGCAGGACTGATCGGAGCAGATCTTCTGATTTTGCTTTCGGATATTGACGGTCTGTTCACTGATGACCCGAATACCAATCCGGATGCAGAGTTTATTGATACCGTGGAAAAACTGGATGACCGCCTGCTCAGCATGGGCAAAGGACCGAAGAGTAAAGTCGGAACAGGCGGCATGGCGACGAAACTGACTGCTGCCGAGATTGCGACATCCGCGGGAGCAGATATGATCATTGCCAACGGCAGAGATTTTCATATCATTCACAAACTCATCGAAGGCAGGAAATATGGCACGCTGTTTGCCGGCAACAAAAAAGAAGAATTTTATCTGATCGACTATATAGAAAAGCTTCTCTAGGAGGAAACCGATATGATGGACAATGCAAAAATCGACCGCATCAATACGCTTGCACATAAGGCGAAGAGTGTAGGCCTTACAGAAGAAGAAAAGAAGGAACAGGCAGAACTCAGGAAAGAATATCTGGCGGCTGTACGTCAGAATCTGAAAGCACAGCTCAACAACATCGATGTTAAAGAAAAAGATGGTTCAGTTACAAATCTGGGTGAAAAATATGGAAGAAAAAAAGCAAATTAGAAAACAGATTTTTGCAGCACGAAAAGCACATACCGATGCGCAGATCGAAGAATGGAGCCGGATGATCGCTGATCGGGTGACCACACTTCCGGAATATAAGGATGCGAAGCGTATTCTTGCTTATGCAGATTATAACCATGAAGTTATGACCGGGTTTATTATCGAAGCCGCATGGCGGGATGGCAAAGAAGTTGCCGTACCGAAGGTAGTCGGTCAGGATATGGTGTTTTATAAACTGACAGATTTTGCACAGCTTGAAAAGGGCTACTTCGGGATTCCGGAGCCGGCAAGGGGTGAGATCGTTCAGTGGGAAGATGCCATGATGGTTATGCCGGGGGTGGTTTTTGATAAAGAAAATCACCGGGTCGGCTATGGCGGTGGCTTTTATGACCGCTTCCTTGAAAAACATCCGCAGGTCAGACGTGTGGCAGTGGCATTTGAATTTCAGATGCTTCCGGAAGTACCGACAGAACCGACGGATATTTCACCGGAGATCATTGTTACAGAAAAATCAGTTTATCATCTTAAATAAATGGGCAGAAGCCCCGGGAGGTCATGCAATGAATAAAATGCTGTTACAACTTGGAATAAATGCAAAAGAAGCAGAAAATACCATGCGCACGATCACGACAGACCAGAAAAATCAGGTGCTTGCGGCGGTTGCCGGTCATCTGGTCGAATCGACAGACAAGCTGCTGGAAGCGAATGCAGTCGATGTGGCGAATGCGAAGCAGAACCACATGCCGGAAGGTTTAGTAGATCGTCTTATGTTGAGCCCGGAGAGAATCGAAGGTATGGCAGAGGGACTCAGACAGCTTGTGGCACTTGAAGATCCGATCGGTGAAGTCACCGGCATGAAAAAACGTCCGAACGGTCTTCTGATCGGGCAGAAGCGTGTGCCGCTCGGTGTGGTCGGTATTATTTATGAGGCGCGTCCGAACGTAACAGCCGATGCATTTGGCCTCTGTTTCAAAACAGGCAATGTGGTGATCTTAAAGGGCGGCAGTGATGCGATCCATTCCAATGAAGCAATCGTGGACTGTATCCGTGAATCTCTGAAAACATGCGGAATTACGGAAAATGCGATCCAGCTTATTGCGGATACTTCCAGAGAGACCGCGGCAGAATTCATGAAAATGAATGAGTATGTAGATGTGCTGATTCCGAGAGGCGGTAAGGGTCTGATCAAGGCGGTTGTAAACCAGAGCACGATCCCGGTAATTGAGACCGGTACGGGAAACTGCCACATCTATGTAGATGAGAGTGCAGATCTGGATATGGCAGTGAATATCATCCTCAATGCAAAGACACAGCGTGTCGGTGTCTGCAACGCGTGTGAATCACTTCTGGTGCATGCCGGTGTAAAAGAAAAACTTCTCCCGGTACTTGCACAGAAGCTGAAAGAAAAGCATGTGGAGATGCGAGCGGATAAAGAAGCACATGAACTGATGCCGGGATCTGTAGATGCCACAGAAGAAGACTGGGGAACGGAATATCTGGATTACATATTGTCAATCAAAGTGGTGTATTCTGTAGACGAGGCAATTGCACATATCAACCGTTATAACACAGGACACTCTGAGGCGATCATCACCAATGACTATACCAATGCCCAGAAATTCCTTGATGAAGTGGACGCGGCAGCAGTATATGTAAATGCCTCCACGAGATTTACCGACGGATTTGAGTTCGGTTACGGTGCAGAGATCGGCATCAGTACCCAGAAGCTTCACGCCAGAGGACCTATGGGATTACTTGCTTTGACGACCACGAAATATATCATCTATGGAAACGGACAGATTCGTCAGTAATATTGGACAAAAGAGCGCATGTGGTGATTTGACATTTAAAGTGTGCGTGTGTATAATTAGTTACAGCTTACAGACTCATAATGGAGGAACTTTAAATTGAGACGAAAACAGTTATTTGCAATAATTCTTGCAGGGGCACTTGCAGCAGGAAGCGCTCCGGCAGCAGTATTTGCCGCAGAGAGTGATATGGCGGCCATGTCAGAAGAAGGCGCCGGAGATGCCGGTTCCGAAGAAGCAGGAAGCGAAGACGGAAGCAGTGATGCAGAAGCACCTGTAACAGATGGCGCGGATGCAGCAGATACAGCAACTGATACACCTGCAGCAGATAATACGACTACCGATGAAACACCGGCAGCAGACAATACCGCGGCAGAGGAGACTCCGGCAGCGGAAGAGACACCAGCAGATACGACACCGGCAGAAGAGGCTCAGACACAGGAGCAGACGGAAGAGAATAAAGAAGTGGATCCGCAGGAAGGTGAGAGTACAGAACCTGTAGAAGATACTGGAATTGTACTTATTGATGCGCAGAGCCAGAAGCCGGCGACAGATGCTGATGGAAAAGTAGTATATTATAAAACACTGCAGGAAGCTGTTGATGCAGTAGAAGCTTATTCAGAAACGAATCCGAATGCAACGACTATTCAGATTACAAAGCCTGTTGTACTTGACGACACAATTAAAATAACCGGAAAGAAAGTGAGTATTCAGGCTGCAGCTTTTGGAGTTACGATTTCCAGAAAGACAGAAGGTGAAGCTTTTACAGGAACCATGTTTTCTGTAACAGGAGAGAACAGCTGGCTTCAGCTCTTTGCAGATGGTACAGAGGATGCGACACTTACAGTTTCTGGCAAGTGTTCAGAAGATGGCGCTGTTTCTGCAACTGGAACGATTGTAGATATTTCTGATAATGCAGGATTTGGGTTAAATCCAAAGGTAACACTGACAGAAAATGATTATGCAGCAGGTGGTGCTGCAATCAATTGTAACAATGGTAAGATTGCATTTGCCGGTGGTACAGTTACCGGCAATACAGTTGGTACCATGGGTGCGGTATACAGTAATACAGACGTATCTATAGAAGGAGATACAAGTATTTCTCAAAATGATGGAGATAAAAATATCGTTCTGGATGGCGCTGCAAAATTAGTTGTTAAAAAGGCACTGACCGGAACATCTTCATTCAGCCATACAGGTGAGAAAGCAGGACTGGAAGTAATCAAGGCTGATGAGGGTGTGTCCAAAGATGACTTTACAGCAGCTGTAAAAAATATCAGCTATGAAAATTCATCAAAATATGAATATTCTACAGCTTCAGATGGTCTTTCTGTTTTGCTGAAAGAGGTAACGAAGGATCCGGATAAGCCAGATGACTCGGGGTATACAGTGAAATATCAGAGTGGAAAATGGGATGAGAAAGATCATAATACGTTTCATGCAACATTTTCGGTTACAGACGATTGCGAATGGGCATATTTTTGGGTTTCCTCATCTGCAAAAGATGATGATATTAAGGCAACATATGTTGCAATGAAGAGTAAACTTAAGTTTACAGCAGCTTCGGCAAATCGTACATTTACTGTGAGTGCAAAAGATGCTCCTGAAAGTGGCTCAAAGATGGCTGTTGTAGCACGGAGAAACACTACAGAAGGTGTAAAAATTAATGTAATAAATCCGTATAAATCCAGTCTGTTAAAAAAGCGTGCAGCAGCCGCAAGTGACAATAATAATAACAATAACAATAACAGTAATACTCAGAAAGCGCGTACTCACAAAGTAACAGAAGGAACTGTATCCGGTCTGGAAGATTCCATCAAATTCTTCCCGGGAAAAGTTTATACATTTACACCAAAGGGTGGAGGACAGGATGATGCATCACCATATGTGACAGGCGATGAAAGATGGGTTCCGGCATACTGGACATTCTCTACATCCACTGAGGCAGAACGCCATACAAAATGGCAGATCAGTGCACCGAAGGGTCAGCAGCTGAAGGGAAAAGGTTCCATGACATATACGATGTATATTTACTGTACCAAAGAAGTCTACAATGGCAAAAACTGGGAGACTACAGATGTAGTAGAACCATATAAAGCTAAGTTCACCGCAGTAGAGTATACGGATAAAGAACTTGCAAACTATTATGCAGAACTTTCCGGTACACCGACGCAGGATGACGCGGATGGCGGAGACGGCGGAGACGGAAGCGGCGGCGGAGATGGCGGCACAGATGCAGAACTGACTGCAACGGCAGCAGCATCCGCAAAAGATGCAGGCTCCAAATCCAAATCTGCAGTATCTACAGCCGACGAATCTCCGATCGGTACAATGTCTGTACTTGCAGCACTTTCACTTCTTGCAGGCGGTTATGTGGTAGTTCGCAAACGCAAAAAAGAAGAAATCTGATTCACATAAGAAATATTTTTAAGAGGCAGGTCTTTTGACCTGTCTCTTTTCATATACTGATAGAGGAACAAATAACTTTTTTCATACATAGCAGGAACGAAGATATGATCAAGACAAACAACACACCCTGTACATATGAAGAACTTTATTACGAAATGTGGGAAACGGCAGGACGATACAGTAAGATTACACGCTTTCAGGTAATCGGAAGCTCTCATGATGAAAGACTGATTCCGGCAGTATGGGTTGGGAATGGTAACCAGACAGTTTTTTGCATTGCCGGAATGATCGGTACAGACCGACATATGCCCGGTTATCTGGTGGAGATGATGAAAGAATACACAAGAGCCTGGGAATGTGGCTGGAAGCTTGAAGAAATCTATGATCTCAGAGATTTATTTGAAAAATGGACAATCTGTTTTGTCCCGATTTTAAATCCGGATGGCTATGAAATCTATGAGAATGATTTTTTTGCCATACGTAATCCAATCTATCGGCAGATGCTCCGTATGCAGGAAGTCTCCTGCAAAGAATTTACCGGCAATGCCCGTGGAACAGAACTCAGGAAAAACTTTCCTACTGGTTATTACCGGAGAAAGCAGATCCACCAGCAGCCTGCAAGTGAAAATGAAACAAAGGCGCTGGTAAGACTGTTTCAGGATGATCCCGGCAGAGGTCTTCTTTCCTTTGGATATGCGGGCAAACGAATTGTGTATTTTCGCCAGTCACAGGCATTCACTGCGAACCAGAAATCATACCGTATGGCACGACATCTGCAAAAATGCAGTGCTTCCGACATGGACAAAAAGAATTTTCATCTCGAAGACGTGGAACCTGCAGGCCGACAGGGATACGGTTCCCCGGAACAATTTTACACAGAAATCTGTCACCAGCCGGCGTTTCGCATTGAAGTGCCCTGCGAAAATGAGGTGCATGCTGCTTCCATTGAAAAACAGATTGAATACAGAGAAATCCATACACTGCCGCTGGAATATATTTTTTCACTATAATCGGAAGTACAAATCGATGGTACAGGGGAGATAACGCTTGCACAAGCCCTGAAATTACGGTATGATAATGAAATGCAATTAATTAATTTACCATTATAAATGATTATTATAACGAAGGAGTCAGCACGAAATGACAAATGAATCCTCTAAAGAGAAAAAGACTACAAGCGCAGAAGAAACTCTGCGTCAGCGTTCATTTATAGAACTTGCGCAGGCATTAACTGCACAAAAATCCAATGCGGCAGGCCGTCCGCTTACTTATTGTCTGACGACATTCGGCTGTCAGATGAATGAAAAGCAGTCTGAGGCCGTAGCGGGAATTATGGACGAAATCGGATATGTACGACAGGATAATGAAGAGGCGGATGTGGTTCTTTACAATACCTGTACTGTCCGCGAGAATGCAAACCTCAAAGTATACGGAAGACTTGGCCATCTGCACAGTCTGAAAGACCGTAATCCGGATATGAAGATTATTCTTTTTGGCTGTATGATGCAGGAACAGCATGTGGTTGACAAGATCAGGAAGTCTTATCCGTTTGTAGACCTTGTGTTCGGAACGCATAACATCTTTAAATTTGCAGAGCTTTTCTATGAAATGCTGCAGTCTGATCAGCAGATCGTCGATATCTGGGAGGGAACAGACCAGATCGTAGAAGATCTTCCGACAGAACGTAACTATACATTCAAATCCGGTGTTAATATCATGTTTGGCTGCAACAATTTCTGCAGCTACTGTATCGTGCCATATGTACGCGGTCGTGAGAGAAGCCGTGAACCGGAGGCAATCGTAAAAGAAGTAAAACGTCTGGTTGCAGATGGCGTTTCAGAAGTCATGCTTCTCGGACAGAACGTAAATTCTTATGGAAAAACACTGGAGCATCCGGTTACATTCGCACAGCTTCTGGAAATGCTGGAAGATGTGGAAGGTCTGAAACGGATCCGTTTTATGACTTCTCATCCGAAGGATCTTTCTGATGAGCTGATCGAAACAATGGCAAAAAGCAAAAAAATCTGTCATCATCTTCATCTGCCGCTTCAGTCCGGAAGCAGCCGTATCCTGAAGATCATGAACAGACGCTACGATAAAGAAAAATATCTGAATCTGGTCGAAAAGATCCGTAAGGCGATCCCGGACATTTCTCTGACGACAGATATCATCGTTGGTTTCCCGGGAGAGACTGAAGAGGATTTTCAGGAAACTCTGGATGTTGTGGCAAAATGTGGTTATGACACTGCGTTTACTTTCCTTTATTCAAAGAGAAGTGACACACCTGCTGCCGCTATGGAAAATCAGGTTCCGCAGGATGTGGCAAAAGAGCGTTTCAACCGTCTTCTTGCACTGGTACAGCAGGAGGGACGCACCCGTTCTTCCAGATTTGAAGGTTCTGTACAGGAAGTACTGGTAGAGGAAGAAAGCAAAGAAAAAGGAATTTTTACAGGAAGAACCGAATATAATCTTCTTGTACATTTTCCGGGCAGTGCCGATCTTCTTGGCAAGTATGTCAAAGTCAGCCTGGATGAGTGTCATGGTTTCTATTATATGGGCTCTCTTGTTGAAGAATAAGGGCAGATTTGACAGTTTTGGATGAATGTGGTACTGTAACGGAGAAGAAAGTAGTGTATTTATACATGCTCAGGAGGAAAATTATTATGAGAAAAAGAAGTGCAAAAACAACAGTAAAGTCAACAGAAGCAATTGCTGAAACAGCAGCAAAAGTAAAAGAGACTGTAAAAACAGCAGCCAAAAAAGTTGAGGCTTCCGCACCGGCTGAGAAGACAGCAGAGGTTGTAAAAGAAGTTGTAAACAAAGCTCCGGAAGTTGTTCAGAAAGCAGAAAAAACAGTTAAGACTGCTACAAAGACAGCAACTAAGACTGTTCGTAAAGCTGCAGGTGTAAGAGTAAAAGAAGTATCTCTTGAAATCTTCGAAACAAACGTTTCTATGAAAGATGTAGAGAAAGCAGTCAAAAAAGCAGTTGCAGATAAAGGTCTGACAGGAGATGTCAGCATCTACATCAACGCTGAGAGACGTGCTGCATATTATACAGTAAATCAGGAAGGTTCTGACGAATACAAAGTAGACCTTGGAAATTTATAATTGATGAAGCTGTATCTTGCTCCGCTTGAAGGAATCACGAATCATATTTATCGCAAAGCACTTTATGAATGTTTCGGAGGTTTTGATAAATATTTCATTCCTTTTATCAGGGCAAAACAGAACCTGAATTTCAGCGGCAGAGAAAAGAAGGATATTGATCCGGACAACAATCAGGGAATGTATGCGGTTCCGCAGATCCTGACCAGAAATGCAGATGATTTTCTGCGTACGGCATCACAGCTTGCCGGGCTCGGATATCGGGAGATCAATCTGAATCTGGGCTGTCCGTCCAAGACAGTAGTTACGAAGGGCTGCGGTGCTGGTTTCCTTGACAGGCCGGATGAACTGGAACGTTTTCTTGAACACATTTTTGCAGACATCGATTTAAAAATATCCATAAAGACGCGACTGGGTATGGATGAAGCGGAGGAATTCGAAGATTTACTGGAAATTTATAATCGCTTTCCACTGGAAGAACTGATCGTTCATCCAAGAGTTCAGAAAGATTTTTATAAAAATATTCCGAATCTGGAAGCTTTTGAACATGCAGTTCAAAAGAGCAAAAATCCGCTTTGCTACAATGGGGATATTTTTTCGACAGAAGATTTTGTAAAAGTACAGGAACGCTTTCCGTCTGTGGATTGTTTTATGATGGGACGTGGTGTTCTGGCTCTGCCTTCACTGGCAAGGGAGAGTCAAGGTGGGAAGGCTGCTGATAAAGCTGAGATACGTAAGTTTCACGATATCGTATATCATACATACTGTCAGGAAGTGTCCGGAGACAGAAATGTTCTGTTCAAAATGAAAGAACTCTGGTTTTATCTGGCACCGATGTTTACTGACAGCAAAAAATATGTCAAAAAGATCAAAAAAAGTGAAAAATGTGCGGTGTATGAATGTGCAGTGAACGAATTGTTTGCGAACTGTCCGTTCAATATTACATCTGAGCAGTAAATAAAAAGGAAAGGGAATACGTCAAAGTAACAACGTATCTCTTTCCTTTTGTGCACCTGTGTATCGGTAAAAAACTATTATTCTTCTGTGTAGTCGCCATTATCGGAAGATGTTGTGTCATCCGTGCCGGTATTATCCGGTTCATAATAAGTGAATCCGTCACCGCTATCGTCGGTGCTGTCAGGATAATCGTAATCACCCGGCTGTGAAATACCCTCATCAACTACATTATCACTGGAACCGTCATCATAATTGTTGTCAGTGGATGAATCGACATCGGAATTGTCCGTGTCAGAAGTATCCGTGCCGGTATCTGAACTGTTATCATAAGACGGATCAGAACTGTCGGAATTATCCGAAGAATCGTCATAATCATAGTTGCTGTCCTGAGTATAAATCGGAAATCCGGCATCTTCTTCCTGGGAGGAACGGATTGCCTCAGCTTCAGCGGCTGTCTCGGGTGCTTCTGTGACAGTGGCACGGGCTTTGGCGGCTACGACAGCATCCTTTGGTACCACAGCATAAATGGCAAACATGGCGCAGGAAAAAACGAGCGCCATCATGGCAATGTGTATTTCGTCTCTGTATTTCATAGATATCCCTCTTTACTTATGTGTTTGATCTTTTCATAGTATATCATGTCCTGAGCTGCTTTTGTAAAGAAAATTCTACCACAATTGCAATATTTTGCGTTCCATTGTAAAATAGGCTTATTCCAGGAAAGTGAAAGAAAAAAATGAGTGATAAAATTGTAATCTGTCTTGAAAAAGGCGGACAGAGAGATATGGCGGAAGCCTTTGCCAGACGCACAGGCTATCGCATTGCAGAAAAACAGGGAGAATATCTGACGGTTCTTTTCAGCGCGAAGGGAGTGTCTCTGACAGGTTTCGGACTGACTTATCAGGGAGATTTCGAAAATATGCTCCACCGTGTCACGAATGGCAGACTGCAGCATGAAATGCTGGTTCGCGCGGCCAAGTCGGAAAAGCCCGGCCGCAGGGCAATTGATGCGACAGCAGGCATGGGCGAAGATGCGTTCCTTCTGGCAGCACAGGGGTATGAAGTAACACTGTATGAACAAAACCCAGTGATCGCGGCACTTCTAAAAGATGCGTTGCGTCGTGCAAAGAAACATATGGTTTTAAAAGATATTGCAGCCCGAATGAAACTGATCGAGGGGAACAGCGTGGAATGTTTGGCGAAACAGCTTGATCCGGTAGATGTGATCTATCTTGATCCGATGTTTCCGGCAAGACAGAAATCCAGCCTGATCAACAAAAAACTTCAGCTGATCCAGAAACTTGAACCGCCGTGCTCCGAAGAGACGGAGCTTTTTGATGCGGCGATCAGGGCAAATCCGGAGAAAATCATCGTAAAACGTCCACTGAAGAGCGAATTTCTCGCAGACAGAAAGCCATCCTATACCCTAAACGGAAAGGCAATCCGGTACGACTGCTACACTTTATAGAAATTTTCTCATCACCGCACCTTGAACCCCCTGTTTATTTATGTTAAAATTAAAAAGTTTCAAAAATACAACTAACAACTACCTGACCATGTTTCACACAGTTTTCCAAATGACCATTACTGTGAAAAGACATGGTCATACTTAAGATAAAGAGGCATATAGCCTCACATTAAAAGGAGATTACAAACACAATGGCAATGAGTCCGATGATGCAGGAATACTGCAAAACAAAGGAAAAATATAAGGATTGTGTGCTTTTTTACAGGCTGGGTGACTTTTATGAAATGTTCTTTGACGACGCGATTCTTGTATCAAAGGAACTGGAACTGACACTGACCGGAAAGGACTGCGGACTGGAAGAACGTGCGCCGATGTGTGGGATTCCGTTTCATGCATCCGAAGTGTATATCAAACGACTGATCGAAAAAGGGCATAAGGTTGCGATCTGTGAGCAGGTAGAAGACCCGAAGAAAGCAAAGGGACTTGTAAAGCGTGAAGTTATCCGGGTGGTGACACCGGGAACAACGCTGGATGCCACATCACTGGATGAATCCAAAAACAACTATCTGATGTCGATCGTTTCACTCGAAGATCATTTTGGCTGTGCCATTGCAGATATTACGACTGGTGACTGTTTCCTTACTGAGGTAGACAGACCACAGAAACTGCTTGACGAGATCAACAAATTCGTTCCGGCAGAAATTATCTGTAATGACGCCTTTTTTATGAGCGGAGTTGATACAGAAGATTTAAAAGAACGTCTGAGAATCTGCATCTTCCCTCTGGATAACTGGTATTTTGACGACAGTCTCTGCCAGCGTACTCTGAAAGAACACTTCCATGTAAATACACTGGAAGGTCTGGGGTTGCAGGATTATGACAGCGGTGTGATCGCAGCAGGTGCTTTGTTCCAGTATCTTAACGAGACACAGAAAACGGCATTGTCACATATGGCAACGATCCACCCGTATACCGCAGATAAATTTATGCTGATCGACAGTTCTACAATACGAAATCTCGAAATTGTAGAAACACTTCGTGAAAAACAGAAACGTGGATCCCTTCTGTGGGTTCTGGACAAGACAAAGACAGCAATGGGTGCCCGTACACTGCGTGGTTATGTAGAGCAGCCGCTGATCGATGCCCAGGAGATCAACCTGAGACTGACAGCAGTGGAAGAACTGACACAGAAACCGATGCTCCGTGAAGAAATCAGAGAATACTTAAATCCGATCTACGATCTGGAGCGACTGGTCAGCCGTATCAGCTATCAGTCCGCAAATCCGAGAGATATGGTTTCTTTTGCATCTTCGCTTGAAATGCTTCCGTTTATCCGTCAGATCCTGAAGGAGTTTGAGGCACCTGTCCTGAGGCAGATCTATGAAGACATGGATCCGCTGGAAGATGTGACGGATCTGATCAAACGCGCAATCGTAGAAGATCCGCCGCTTGCACAGAAAGACGGAGGCATCATCCGTGAGGGCTTTAATGCGGATGTTGATAAATACCGCCGTTCCCGTACAGACGGCAAGAAATGGCTTGCAGAACTTGAAGCAAGAGAAAAAGAACGTACCGGTATCAAGAACCTCAAGATCAAATACAACCGTGTATTCGGCTATTCTCTGGAAGTGACAAATTCATTCAAAGACCAGGTTCCGGATAACTATGTCCGTAAACAGACCCTGGCAAACGCAGAACGTTATATTACACAGGAACTGAAAGATCTGGAAGATCTGATCCTTGGTGCAGAAGACCGCCTCTATGCATTGGAATATGAATTGTTTGCAGATGTAAGAGAAAAGGTCGGTCAGGAAGTTGTACGTATCCAGAAGACCGCAAAAGCAGTTGCGGCACTCGATGTATTTGCTTCACTGGCACTTGTGGCAGAACGCAACAATTTTGTGAAACCAAAGATCAATGAGAATGGTGTCCTTGACATTAAGGGCGGACGTCATCCGGTCGTTGAGCAGATGATTGAAAATGATATGTTTATTGCGAATGATACATATCTGGACAACCAGAAAAAACGTGTTTCTGTCATTACGGGACCGAATATGGCTGGTAAATCTACATATATGCGTCAGACGGCACTGATCGTTCTGATGGCACAGATCGGAAGTTTTGTTCCGGCGGAAAAAGCAAATATCGGAATCGTGGACCGTATTTTTACCCGTGTGGGTGCGTCTGATGATCTTGCAAGTGGTCAGAGTACTTTTATGGTAGAGATGACAGAGGTTGCGAATATTCTCCGTAATGCTACTGCAAAGAGCCTTCTGATCCTCGATGAGATCGGACGTGGTACAAGTACATTTGATGGACTTGCCATCGCCTGGGCAGTGATCGAACACATCAGTAATACAAAGCTTTGCGGTGCGAAGACTCTTTTTGCAACACACTATCATGAACTTACAGAGCTGGAAGGCAAGATTCCGGGAGTAAATAACTACTGTATTGCAGTCAAAGAAAAGGGCGACGATATTGTTTTCCTTCGAAAGATTGTCAAAGGCGGTGCTGACAAGAGTTATGGTATTCAGGTTGCCAAGCTGGCAGGTGTTCCGGATTCTGTTATCAGCCGTGCAAAGGAACTGGTAGAGGAACTGAGCGACGCAGACATTACAGCTGCCGTTAAGGATCTGACCGCTCCGAAGAAAAAGCAGAAAATTATGTATGATCAGGTAGACATGGCACAGATGTCACTTTTTGACACCGTGCAGGACAATGATATCGTAGATGAAATCCGTGATCTTGATATGACACATCTGACACCGATGGAAGCTATGAATATTTTATATAATTTACAGAACAAGATCAAAAATCGCTGGTAAAAGGGCAGGGTGGTCTGTCGTATGGAGGGTGCTTTGAGAAAAATCGCAGTTTTAGATCAGAATACAATTGACAAGATTGCTGCCGGAGAGGTAGTGGAGCGTCCGTCTTCGGTTGTAAAGGAACTGGTAGAAAATGCTATAGATGCCGGAGCAACGGCAGTGACTGTGGAAATCACGGATGGCGGAAAAAAACTGATCCGTATCACAGATAATGGGTCCGGAATGGAATCTGAGCAGATCCCGCTTGCATTTTTGCGTCATGCGACAAGCAAGATTGAAAAGGTCGAAGATCTGGAGCACATTGCATCGCTGGGGTTCCGTGGTGAGGCACTTTCCAGTATTGCAGCTGTTTCACAGGTAGAACTGATCACAAAAACTCCTTCAGATATCAGCGGTTCCCGTTATGTGATTGAAGGTGGGAAGGAAATTGCGCTGGAAGAACTCGGTGCACCGGAGGGAACGACTTTCCTTGTGCGAAATCTTTTTTATAATACACCGGCGAGAAGCAAATTCTTGAAATCAGATATGACAGAAGCAAATTATATCCATACACTGATGGAACAGCTTGCTCTGTCCCACCCGGAGATTTCGTTTAAATATATTCAGAACAAACAGGTTAAGCTGCATACATCCGGAAATTACAGTGTGAAAGATGTCATATACAGCGTGTATGGCAGGGAAATTGCAAAAGCTCTTCTGGATGTAAATTATGAAAATTCTTTTATGAAAGTAGAAGGATTTGTAGGAAAACCGGAGATTGCCAGAGGAAACCGTAGTTTCGAGAATTATTATATAAATGGACGCTATGTAAAAAACAATATCATCACAAAAGCTATTGAAAATGCCTACAGAGGATTTCTGATGCAGCATAAATTTCCATTTGTTTCATTGCGCATGGAGATGGAGGGAAATGACCTCGATGTCAATGTACACCCGGCAAAAAGAGAGGTACGCTTTGCCAGAGAACAGGAAGTTTATGATGCTGTTTATGATATGGTTCGGAGTGCACTGACCAGAAGGGAAATGATTCCGAAGGTATCTGTGGACAGTACTCCTGCAAAAACAGAAACAAAAGAAGAAAAAATCACCCGTGCTGCGGTACCGGAACCGTTTGAAACGAAACGACGGGAAGAAATGTACCCGAATACGGTGAGAAAGCCGGAAGTACAGGTAAATTTAAATCCAAAGCCAAAGCCGGAATCCAGAGATGGCTTAAATGCAAGAGAGGAAATACGAAAGCCTCTTTCACAGGGCACCCCATCCGGAACACTTGTCCGTGAACCGGCAGCAGAATACAGACCTGCATTCTCTGAGGCAGAGGAAGAAATGTTCAGCGGTACACTTCGTGAAAACCAGAAACTGGATGAAGAGAAGAAGCTGACAGAGTTAAAGCCGACAGAAGAGCCGGAGAAGAAACAGGCGCCTCCGCAGCAGCTTGAACTCTTCGAGGAAAAACTTCTTGCACCGGAATCCAGAAATCGTATCCGCGTGATCGGACAGATTTTTGATACTTACTGGCTGGTGCAGTTTGAAGATAACTTTTATATCATCGATCAGCACGCGGCACACGAAAAAGTATATTACGAGCGCATGGTGAAACAGTTCCGTGAACATTCCATCGATTCGCAGTATCTGAGTCCGCCGATGATTGTCACCTTAAGTATGCAGGAAGAAGAAGTTCTGAATTCCAATAAAGATTATTTTGAACAGTTCGGTTTTGAAATTGAGAATTTCGGTGGTCGTGAGTATCGTATCAGCGCCGTTCCGTCGAACCTTTATGGGCTGACGGAGGAAGATCTTTTTCTGGAAATGCTTGACAATCTTTCCGGAAATAACAGCAGAGATGCATTGGATATTTTTGCATCAAAACTTGCAACTATGGCATGCAAAGCGGCAGTAAAAGGTAACCATGCGATGTCTTTTGAAGAAGCAGAAAAGCTGATCGACGAGCTTCTGACACTGGATAATCCGTATCATTGTCCGCACGGACGTCCGACGATCATTGCGATGACGCGCACAGAACTGGAAAAGAAATTTAAAAGAATTGTATAAAAATACAGGAGCAGTTATGAAAAGACCTTTAATTGTCCTTACCGGGCCGACAGCGGTGGGAAAAACAAGTCTGTCTATTTCACTTGCAAAGGCGGTGAACGGGGAAATTATTTCTGCGGATTCCATGCAGGTATATAAAAGAATGGATATCGGCTCAGCAAAGATCCGTAAGGAAGAAATGCAGGGCGTAAAGCACTATCTGGTGGATGTACTTGAGCCGGAAGAGGAATTTCATATTGTAAAATTTCAGAAGATGGCAAAAGCTGCCATGGATGAAATCTATGCAAAAGGGAAAGTTCCGATTCTGGTCGGTGGAACCGGATTTTATATTCAGGCAGTGACAAGAGATATTGATTTCACAGAGGCGCAGCAGGAAAATACTTACCGTACAGAACTGGAAAAGCTGGCAGAAGAAAAAGGTGCCAAGTATCTTCATGAGCGTCTTCGCGAGGTCGATCCGGCGAGTGCAGAGTCGATTCATGCCAATAATGTCAAACGTGTGATCCGGGCACTGGAATTTTATCATCAGAACGGAACACCGATTTCTGAACATAATGAAGAACAGAAAAAACAGGTAAGTCCATATAATTTTGCCTATTTTGTGCTGAATGCTCCACGTGAAATTTTATATGAGAGGATTGACAGGCGCGTGGATCAGATGCTGGAAGAAGGTCTGGTAAAAGAAGTCGAAGAGCTTAAGCGAGAAGGATGCCATCGTGGAATGGTTTCCATGCAGGGACTTGGTTATAAGGAAATCCTTGCGTATCTGGAAGGAGAATATCCGCTGGAAGAAGCAGTGCGCATTCTGAAACGTGATACCAGACATTTTGCGAAGCGGCAGCTTACCTGGTTCCGCAGAGAGTCCGATGTGATCTGGGTAGATAAAGAGAAATTTGACTGGGATGAAAAAGAAATCCTGAAATATATGAAACACATTTGTGAGGAAAGGAAGATCGTTTAGTATGAAAGAACTTTATGAACAGCTTGGGATTTCTTCTCAGGTATATGATTTTGGGGCAGAGATCGAAGAATCTCTGAAGGAACGTTTTGAGCAGTTTGATAAAACAGCAGAATACAATCAGCTCAAAGTACTGATGGCAATGCAGAAAAATAAAGTAAGCGCAGAGTGTTTTCAGTCTTCTTCCGGTTATGGGTATGATGATTTTGGAAGAGATACACTGGAAAAAGTCTATGCGGACACCTTCCATACAGAAGCATGTCTGATTCGTTCACAGATTACCTGTGGTACACATGCACTTGCAATTGCGCTTTTTGGAAATCTCCGTCCGGGAGATGAACTTCTTGCACCGGCAGGAAAACCATATGATACTCTGGAAGAAGTAATCGGAATCCGTCCGTCCAGAGGATCTCTTGCAGAATATGGTGTAACCTACAGACAGGTTGATCTGAAAGAAGACGGAACATTCGATTATGATGCGATACGTGCAGCTATCAATGAAAAAACAAAACTTGTCGAAATTCAGCGTTCAAAAGGTTATCAGACAAGGCCGTCCTATTCTGTACAACAGATTGGAGAACTGATTGCTTTTGTCAAGAGTATCAAGCCGGATGTAATCTGTATGGTCGATAACTGCTACGGAGAATTTGTAGATACAGTAGAACCGAGTGATGTAGGTGCAGACATGATCGTTGGCTCGCTGATCAAGAATCCGGGTGGCGGACTGGCCCCGATCGGCGGTTACATCGCAGGGACAAAGGAATGCGTAGAAAATGCAGCAACACGTATGACATGTCCGGGACTTGGCATGGAAGTCGGAGCTTCTCTTGGCGTTAACCGTTCTTTTTATCAGGGATTTTTCCTTGCTCCAATGGTGACGAAAGGCGCTTTAAAAGGTGCTGTATTTGCAGCAAATATTTATGAAAAACTTGGTTTCCCGGTTGTTCCGAACGGAAGCGAGCCACGTCAGGATATCATTCAGGCAGTGACTTTGGGCACACCGGAAGGGCTGATTGCATTCTGCAAAGGTATTCAGGCAGCAGCACCGGTAGACAGTTATGTAGATCCGGAACCGTGGGATATGCCGGGATATGACAGTCAGGTAATTATGGCAGCAGGTGCTTTTGTACAGGGGTCTTCTATTGAACTCTCAGCAGACGGTCCGGTAAAACCGCCATATGCAGTTTATTTTCAGGGCGGATTGACATGGGAGCATGCAAAACTCGGTGTGCTGATGTCTTTACAGAAACTTGTTGATGCAAAGATTGTGACACTTCCCTGACAGGGAAAAGGAGAAGGTATGAATGAAAATCCGCAGGTGATCGTTGTTGGCGGCGGCGCATCCGGACTGACTGCGGCAATTGTGGCGGCACAGAACGGTGCAACAGTAACCGTTCTTGAACAGAACGAAAATCCGGGCCGTAAGATCTGCGTGACCGGAAACGGCCGCTGTAATCTGACCAATAAAGATATGCGTCCGGAAATTTTTCGTGGAGAACACCCGGAAATTGTACAAAGCGTTTTGAAGCAGTTCTCCATGGAAGATACACTGAATTTTTTTGAACAGATGGGTGTGGCTTTTACTGACCGTAATGGATGGATTTATCCCAGAAGTAATCAGGCAAAATGCATTCCGGAACTGATGCTTTTGAAAGCGCGCTCTCTGAAAGTAAAAATAAAAACAAGAGAAAAAGTGAAGGACGTTTATCAGGAAAACGGCAGATGGAAAGTCCGGACCGAAGGATGGACCTACGAAGGTGACAGTGTGATACTGGCAAATGGTTCCAGTGCTTCACAGGTTCCTGGTTCTGACGGAAGCGGATATGCGATCGCAGAGAAACTTGGTCACAGAATTATCAGACCGCTGCCGGCACTTACAGGATTACGCTGTAAAGGAAATGCTTTTTCTGCCTGGGCAGGCGTGCGTACAGAGGGCGAAGTGACACTGCTTCTGGATGGAAAACTGTTTTATCAGGAACGGGGCGAACTTCAGCTTACGGACTACGGCATTTCGGGAATCCCGGTCTTTCAGCTCAGCAGATATGCGGTTCGTGCACTGGAGGAAGGCAAAAAAGCAGAGCTTTCTGTTAATTTCTTTCCGGAGTATACGACGGAAGAGCTGGCAAAACTGTTGAGCAGACGGAGAGAACTTTGCCCGTATCAGTCAGAAGCGGAGATTCTTGCGGGACTTCTGCCGGATAAATTGATCCGGGCTTTCCGCAAACAGAAAGACCTTATTCAGGCATTGACTTCATACAGACTGACAGTCAAAGGAAGTGCCGGACTGGAACAGGCGCAGGTCTGTTCCGGAGGTGTCGACACAACTCAGGTAAATACAGAAACACTTGAATCACATATTCATAAAGGGCTTTATTTTGCAGGCGAACTTCTGGATATTGATGGTCCGTGCGGTGGCTATAATCTGCAGTGGGCATGGTCAAGCGGTGCGGTAGCCGGTTTACACAGTGCGAGGGAAAAGTTATGATACGTATTACACAGTTAAAACTTCCTGTTGATCACAGGCAGGAGCAGTTACGAAAAAAAATAGCCAGAACGCTGAAATGTGGGGAAGACACTTTCTCTTATGAAATTGTACGCCAGTCGCTGGATGCACGCCATAAAGAAGATAAAAAATTTGTCTATACAGTAGATGTGAGTACTCCGGCAGAAAAAAAACTGCTTCGCAAAAACAGAGATAAAAATGTAGCATTCTTTGAGAAAAAGGAATATTGTTTTCCGAAACCAGGTGAAGAGGTTCTGAAGAATCCTCCGGTAGTTGTCGGAAGCGGTCCGGCGGGCCTTTTTTGTGCGTGGTATCTCGCAAGAGCCGGTTACCGGCCGCTGGTACTGGAACGCGGACAGGAGGCACAGAAGCGTAAGGAAACGGTTGATCGTTTCTGGAAAGACGGGATTCTTGATCCGGAGTCTAATGTACAGTTTGGCGAAGGCGGTGCGGGTACGTTTTCTGACGGAAAGCTGAATACGCTGGTAAAAGATCCGAACGGACGTAATCATGAGGTTCTGAAACGCTTTGTGGAAGCAGGTGCGCCGCAGGAAATTGTATATCAGCAGAAGCCACATCTCGGAACGGACGTGCTGATCGGTATTGTTGAGACCATGCGCCATCAGATTGAAGAAATGGGCGGGTCATTCTGCTTTGAATCAAAAGTAACAGATCTTTGTATGGAAAACGGGCGGCTTTGCGCGGTGGAAATTAATGCTGGAGAAAAAATACCGGCGGAGGTCTGTGTACTTGCACTTGGGCACAGTGCCCGCGATACTTTTTCCATGCTTCACAGACGTGGGATTTTTATGCAGCCGAAATCTTTTGCAGTAGGGCTTCGTATGGAACATCCGCAGAAGATGATCAATATGGAGCTTTATGGTGAAGAAGAAAACAAAACACTGGGAGCGGCCAGTTATAAAGTGACGCATACCTGCCAGAACGGCAGAGGTGTTTATTCGTTCTGCATGTGTCCGGGAGGTTATGTAGTCAATGCGTCCTCAGAAGAGGGAATGCTTGCTGTTAACGGGATGAGTTATCAGGCGCGTGACAGCAAAAATGCCAACAGTGCGTTGATCGTTACAGTTTCACCGGAGGATTTTCCGGAGGAAGGTGTGCTTGGAGGTATTACTTTTCAGCGAAATCTGGAAAAGGCAGCATGGGAACTTGGAAAGGGCAGGATTCCGGTGCAGCTTTTCGAAGATTTTAAAGAACACAGGAAAAGTACGGAATTTGGTGAGGTCATGCCACAGATGAAGGGTGCATATGTTCTTACAGATGTGCGTTCAATCCTTCCGAAAGAGATCGGTGATTCCATTGAAGAAGGAGTGACTGCATTTGGCAGAAAGATAAAAGGTTTCGACCGGCCGGATGCGCTCCTGAGCGGTATTGAAAGCCGTACATCCTCTCCTGTGCGTATTGTGCGGGACAGACAGGGGTGTGCAAATATTGAGGGAATTTACCCCTGTGGCGAAGGCGCCGGATATGCGGGAGGTATTACTTCTGCGGCTATGGACGGGATAAAAACTGCTGAATTCATATGTGAAAAATTTAAGAATTTTTAGGAGGGAGTGTACATCTCCCTCTTTTTATGCTAGAATAATCTTTGATTCTTTTGAGAGTCTGTCACAGAGAGCGGCAGGTAAATCAAATGAACCATACGATCAAAGAAATGCCGGAATCACAGAGACCCTATGAGAAATGTATACGGGAAGGCGAAGGCTCTTTAAGCGACAGCGAGCTTCTGGCAGTGATACTCCGGACAGGAACCAGGGGAAGCAATTCACTGACTCTGGCAAATGATATTTTAAAACACATGGAGCAGTCTTCTTATCCGGGACTTCCGGGAATCATTCACAGTTCACTTCCTGAACTGCGCAGGATTCATGGAATAGGTGCCGTCAAGGCAGTTCAGCTCAAATGTATCGGGGAACTGTCGAAGCGGATCGCCAGTGAGGCCGCGAGGTCTATGCTGGATTTCAAAAATCCGGATTCGATCGCTGCGTATTATATGGAACAGCTTCGTCATCAGGAGCAGGAAGTGATGATCTGCATGATGCTGGATAATCAGAACCATTTGCTTGGTGATACGGTGCTGTCTAAGGGAACCGTCAATGCGACGCTGATCACTCCGAGAGAAGTCTTTCTGGAGGCTCTGCGTTATCATGCGGTCAACCTGATACTGATTCACAATCATCCGGGAGGAAATCCATCCCCCAGTGTATGCGACAAAGAAATCACAGAGAGAATCAGTCTGGCAGGTGAAATGCTTGGTATCTGTCTGCTGGATCATATTATCATCGGTGATCAGAGATACGTAAGTTTCAGAGAACAGGGACTGTTGGACGAATATCCGGTATGAAGGGATTGTTTTATGCTTTTAAGAAAAACATACGGAATAGATCTGGGAAGCAGCAGCATTAAAGTCTATTCCTTTTTTAAAAACAAAAGTTACATGGAAAAGAACATGCTTGCATCAAAAGGACGCAGGATTATCGCCGTGGGCAATGAAGCATACGATATGTTTGAAAAAGCACCTGCTGATATCGTAGTTAATTCGCCGATGGCTTTTGGTATGATCGCCAATCTGGAACTGCAGGAAATCGCATTGTACAGTATGATGAAAAAGATCGACCGTTTTCTTGGTATCGGTTCCGATATGTTTTTTTCAGTACCGCTTGATATGACGGCCATCGAAAAAAGAGCATACTATCATGTGGCAAACGGACACTGGCTCCGTCAGAACAGAGTCTATATGGTAGAGGCACCGATCGCAGATGCGATTGCCATGGGAGTGGATCTTAATAAAAATGCGGGAAGCATGATTGTCAATATCGGTGCACAGAGCACGCAGTTTTCGGTTATTACTGACGGCAAGATCATCATTGCAAGGAAGATTCCAATCGGTGGCAGGCAGATGAATGAGGCAATCTGCAATGAGATACGTAAGCGCTACAATCTTCAGATCGGTACGCGTACAGGGAAACGTCTGAAACTTGCGATGGGACGTCTGAATGATCAGCGTAAGGATGCACGTAAAGTTGTTGGTATCGACGGAATATCCGGACTTCCCAGAGAAGAAGTGATTTCCGGATATGTGGTTAATGCGGGAATCATGAACTGCGTCAATGAAATTGCAGCAGAAATGAAGACTTTTCTTGAACGTATTCCTCCACAGATTTCTTATCACATTGCACGTGAGGGGATTTTCCTTACAGGAGGAAGTACAAAGATTCCATATATAGATAATTATCTTGCAAGTTACACCGGCTTTTCGTTTAAGCTTTCAGATCTTTACGAAAAAGCAACGGTCACGGGTCTGGAAAAAATCATCCGTGACCGTAATCTGATGAAGTGGGCTCAGCCTGTAAAACAACGTAAATTATGATCTTTTAGGGGTATGATACATGAAAAACCTGAAAAAAAAGTTTCGGTTTCGTATACATTTAAAAAGTAAACATCTGCTTGTTATTATGACGCTTTTCTGCGGCAGTACGATTGTTGCCACACTGGCTTCCGGTATTACGGCAGCACCGTTTCAGGAGGCTGCCGGAGCAATTGTAGTTCCTTTCGAAAAGAGTATTACCACGATCGGTGTATGGCTCACCGATCTCAACAAAGCATTTAAGGACAAACAGGATCTTGTAGATGCAAATAAGGAACTTCAGAATACGGTAGATACACTGACAGAGCAGAATAATATTCTGATCCAGAACCAGTCTGAGCTTACGCGGCTTCAGGAGCTGTACAAGCTGGATGAAGAGTATTCCGATTATCCGAAGGTTGCGGCAAGGATCATTTCAAAAGATCCGGGCAACTGGTATGATACATTTATGATCAATAAAGGAAGTAAAGACGGAATACGTGTAGACAATAACGTCATTGCCGGAAAAGGTCTGGTTGGTATTGTTACAGAGGTTGGCAGCAACTGGGCAACTGTCCGCTCGATCATTGACGACAGCAGTAATGTAAGTGCCATGACTGTCGGGACCGATGATACCTGCGTAGTCGAAGGAGATCTGGAGTTGATCGATGAGGGTAAAATGCGTTTTACACAGCTCTATGACAAAGAAGATAAAGTAACAGCAGGAGAACGGGTTGTTACTTCAAATATCAGTGAGAAATATGTTGAGGGACTTTTTATCGGATATGTCAGTGAGATTTCGCTGGATTCCAACAATCTGACAAAGACAGGTACACTTGTTACACCTGTTGATTTTCAGCATCTCAAAGATGTGTTTGTAATTACCGTAAATAAACAGGATTCCATAGAGGAAGGAGAACAGTGATGAGAAGCAAGATTGTGTTGCTTGTGACGACAGTTGTCTGTTTTCTGATCCAGTCGACTGTGTTGCATCTGATATCTATTGGTTCGATCACACCTAATCTGCTGCTGATTCTCTGTGTTTCCATGGGACTTATGCGAGGACGTAAGGTAGGCTTATGGACAGGGTTTTTCAGCGGTCTTCTGATAGATCTGTTTTATGGATCTGTATTTGGTTTCTATGCACTGATCTATATGTATGTCGGTTTTTTCAGTGGTTACGCATTTCGTATTTATTATGATGATGACATTAAAGTACCGATCATGCTGACAGTGATCATGGATACATTCTACAATCTTGCAGTATATGGGCTGCAGTTTCTGCTCCGTGGAAGACTGGGGCTGGGTACATATTTTACAAGAATCATTGTTCCGGAAGTTTTTTACACAGTGTTCCTTACTGTGATCGTGTATCGGATCTTTCACTACATTAACTATCATTTCATGAGCGCGACAAGGAAAGAAAGTGAGTCTATTTGGGTACTAAAATAAAAAAACTATTCAAGAAAATTCAGTTAAAGAGAACGTCTGTACTTCTTCTTGCCTTTTTTCTGATGGCATTTGTACTGATCAGACAGTTATTTAATCTCCAGATCATTCAGGGAGAAAACTATATAGATGAGTTTCAGACAAGAACGACCAAGACCCGTGTGCTTAAGAGCACCCGTGGAAATATTTATGACAAAAATAATAAACTGATTGCGTCAAATGTTCTGTCGTATTCTCTTACATTTGAGGACAACGGAACATATGATACAACCAGAGAAAAGAACCTCACACTGAACGGGGTTGCATATAAAGTACTGAAAATCCTTGCATCCAACGGCGATTCTCTGTCAAATTCTTTCCACATTCAGCTGGATAAAGACGGAAATTACAGTTTTGATGTAGATGAAGGATTTACTCTGAACCGATTCAGGGCGGATATTTACGGGCATGCGTTGATCGATGATCTGACGGAAGATGAGGCAAATGCAACGGCGGATGAGATGATGAGTTATCTCACCGGAAGTAAGGGATTTTCTATTGTTCTATACGGAGATGATGCTTACACAGATGCAGAGCTGGAGCAATACGGTCTTCCAAAAGAACTTACGAAGCAGGAAATCCTGAATATTGCAATCATGCGTTATGAACTCAGTACAAACAGTTTCCAGAAATACATGGCAGTTACGATTGCGACCAATGTCAGTGAAAGTACAGTTGCTGCTGTAATGGAAAATCAGGATGAATTACAGGGTATTGATGTGCTGGAAGATTCTGTCCGTCAGTATGTAGATGATGACAGTATGGGGCCTCTTCTCGGTTATACCGGACGTGCATCTGCGGAAGAACTGGAAAGTCTCAAAAAACAAAATGAGGATTATTCCAATGATGCGATCATTGGTAAAGCCGGTATCGAACAGTATATGGAACTTCAGCTGCAGGGCAAAGACGGTCAGGAAACAGTTACGGTCGATAACCTTGGTAAAGTGCTTAAGATTGACAATGATACAACTGTAGAACCTGTCGCCGGAAATGATGTCTATCTTTCCGTAGATTCTGACTGGCAGAGTGCTATTTATCAGATCCTGAAACAGCGTGTGGCAGGTATCCTTCTGAACAAGATCGAGGCAGTCAAAGAATATGATTATGAAGGTGAAAATGATGCCAGCCGGATCATCATTCCGATTTATGATGTTTACAATGCACTGATTTCCAACAGCGTGATTGATATTGACAAATTCAGTGACGAAAAGGCTTCCGATACAGAAAAAAATCTTTATGCCAAATTTCAACAAAAGCAGCAGGAAGTTTTTGATACAATAACTAACAGGCTGACAAGTTCAAATCCGGCAGCCTACAAAGATGAAAGTAAAGAAGTACAGGAATATTTAAGTTATATCTGTGATACGGTTCTAAGAGATACACTTGGTGTCATTGACAAAAATGCTGTAGATACTTCTGATGCGACATATCAGGCATGGGCGAATGACCAGAGTATCAGCCTGAAGGATTATCTGAACTATGCAGCGAGCCAGAACTGGATCAATATTTCAGTAATTTCCCCAAAAGGAGAATATCTGGATTCGCAGGAAATTTATCAGGCGCTGACAGATTACGTGATAGATTATCTGAAGACAGATACCGGATTTTCAAAACTTCTGTATAAATATCTGCTTATGAATGATCAGATTTCCGGGCAGCAGATCTGTCTGGTGCTGTATGAACAGGGCGTTCTGTCAAAAGAAGACAACTGCTATGAAAATCTGGCTTCCGGTGCGATGTCACCATATGATTTTATGATCAATAAGATTTCTGATCTTGAGATTGAACCGGCACAGCTTGCACTGACTCCGTGTTCCGCATCTGCGGTAGTTACAGATGCAAAGACCGGTAAGGTACTGGCATGCGTTTCTTATCCGGGATATGACAACAACCGTCTCAGTAACAACATGGATACATCTTATTACACGAAACTTGCACTTGATAAGTCAAGTCCGTTCTTTAATAAGGCAACACAACAGACAACAGCACCTGGTTCTACACTGAAGCTTCTGTCCGCGGTTACCGGTATGATGGAAGGAGTCATTGATGATGGTACTTATTTTGACTGTACCGGTGAATTTGATCTGGTAACACCATCCATCTGGTGCTGGAATAAGCAGGGCCATGGATCACTTGATATCAGAGGGGCAATCGAACAGTCCTGTAACTATTTCTTCAATATGGTCGGCTTTCTTGCAGGCAAGAATTCAGACGGAGATTTTTCTGAGAACTTAAGTCTGACGAAACTTCAGAAATATGCATCGGAGTTTTACCTGGACAAAAAGACCGGAATCGAGATTTCTGAGGCATCACCACATGTTTCAGACAGTAAGGCGGTACCGTCTTATATTGGACAGGGTAATCATCTGTTTACAACAACACAGCTTGCCCGTTATGCAACAGCTCTTGCTACTTCCGGAACAGTTTATGATCTGTCACTGCTTGATAAGGTAACTGATGCACAGGGCAAAACGATTGAAGAATATGCACCATCAGTTGCAAATGAGATGAGTGATGTTCCGGGTAATGTATGGGAAGATATTCATGACGGTATGCGTCGGGTGGTAGAAACTCATGAGCAGTTTAACGGGCTGGGAGTGACATTATCCGGTAAGACAGGTACGGCAGAGCTTGATATTTATCATCCGAACCATGGTCTCTTTATCGGATATACTACATCATCCGAGTCAAATGAACCGGAATATTCTATTGCAGTCAGAATTGCGAACGGCTATACTTCCGGTAATGCATGTCTGACAGCAAATGATATATTAAAATATATTTACAATCTGGCAGATGAAGATACCATTCTGACAGGCTATGCCTCCAGTGATACCAGTAATACATCAAATGACTGATGTGTCTTCCGAAAGAGATCTTTCCGGAAATGGCAGAAAAAGCTACGCAGGAGAATACCAGAAGTCTGGAACATATTTTCAGGAGGGAACAAAAATGGGAGAAGTCATAGTAGTAACATCCGGCAAGGGCGGCGTCGGTAAAACGACAACAGTTGCGAATCTCGGAACAGGACTTGCCATGCTGAACAAAAAAACAGTCGTAGTAGATACCGATATCGGACTTCGCAATCTGGACGTTATTCTTGGTCTGGAAAACAGGATCGTATATAATCTGGTGGATGTGATCAACGGAAGCTGCAGGCTGAAACAGGCATTGATCAAAGATCGGCGCTATCCGGATCTGTTTTTGCTTCCGTCAGCGCAGACGAAGGACAAGTCTGCTGTTTCACCGGAGCAGATGATCAAACTGACCGATGAACTCAGGGAAGAATTTGATTATGTTCTTCTGGATTGTCCGGCAGGAATCGAGCAGGGATTTCGAAATGCAATCGCAGGAGCAGATAAGGCAATTGTAGTAACCACTCCGGAAGTGTCTGCAATTCGTGATGCAGACCGCATTATCGGACTTCTGGAGGCATCAGATCTTCGGGATATCCAGCTGATCATAAATCGTTTAAGACCGGATATGATTACCAGAGGTGATATGATGTCTGTGGATGATGTAACAGAGATTCTTGCCGTGGATCTGATCGGAACTATTCTTGATGATGAGCAGATCGTTGTGGCATCCAATCAGGGAGAACCGCTTTCAGGACAGAATTCCCAGGCGGAGGAAGAATATAAGAATATCTGCAGGAGACTTCTGGGGGAAGAAGTTCCGTTTGCGGAACTGAAACAGAAAAAAGGCATGTTCAGGAGATTAAGTGAAATCTTTTACAAATAGACAGCTGGTTCTGTTTCCGTAAAGTTTCGTGAAAGGAGGGTGTTCCCTGTGAAATCTGTCAACAAGATAAAGGGCCGCTCGGCAGAATACGCAAGAAAGAGGATGACACTTCTTCTTGTGTCGGAACGGCTTGACTGCTCTCCGCAAATGATAAATATGCTGAAAAACGATTTGATCCGTACCGTAAAAAAATATATTCCGGTGGATGAGAAGGGAGTTAATATCTGTATTACACAGGAACCTCCGGTCATTCATGCAAAGATACCGGTACGGTCTGAAAATAAAGGAATACAGGAAAATGATAAAACAATATAAATTAAGATTTTATAATTTCAGACTGGTAATATTTTTGCTTGCAATCAGTACGTTTGGTATCATTCTGGTCGGAAGCGCAAGAGAAGATCTGAAGTCAAAGCAGCTTGCCGGGGTCATTATCGGTTTGATCATTATGGTAATCCTTTCATTGATGGATTATTCATGGATTTCGAACTTTCAGTGGATTATGTATGGTGCAAATATCGTTCTGCTTCTGATCGTACGTCTGTTTGGTGATTCTGCCAACGGTGCGGCGAGATGGATCGATTTTGGTTTTATTCGATTTCAGCCGACGGAGTTGTCAAAGATTATAATCATATTGTTTTTTGCGCGATTTTTTATGGATCATGAGGAAAATCTGAACACGTTTCGGACGCTGGCAAAATCTGTAATCCTTCTGGCAATTCCATTGATTCTGATCTATGAACAGCCGGACATGAAAAATACACTGATGATGCTTGCTGTATTTTGTATTCTGATCTATATTGCAGGATTGAGCTATAAGATTATTGGCGGAATGTTTCTGATCATTATCCCGCTTTCTATTATATTTTTATCGATTGTTGTTCAGCCGGATCAGAACCTGATCAAAGACTATCAGAGAAAGCGTATTATGGCTTTCCTTTATCCGGAGAATGAAGAATACGGTGACGACATTGAGCAGCAGAATAACTCCAAGACAGCAATTGCTTCCGGTGAACTGATAGGCAAAAAGCTCTCCGGAGATAAAGAACTGGCATCTGTAAATGACGGTAATTTCGTATCGGAGAATCAGACAGACTTTATTTTTGCTGTAGTAGGTGAGGAATATGGATTTATGGGATGCTGTGCAATCGTTCTTCTGCTGCTGGCAATTTCGGTAGAATGTATTCGGATGAGTCTCCGGGCCAAAGACCTGTCGGGGAAGATCATATGCTGTGGTATGGCGAGTATCGTGTCGCTCCAGAGCTTCCTGAATATCTGTGTGGCGACAGGAATTGCACCAAATACCGGTACACCGCTTCCTTTTGTCAGTTATGGACTTACATCTCTTGTGAGTCTTTATATTGGTATGGGACTTGTATTAAATGTAGGACTTCAGAGCAGTGCCTACAATAAAGAAATCCGCAAGAACACGATCGATAAGAAAGAGGATTATTTATGACAGAAAGACAGCAAAAAAGAAATACAGCAGGGCAGGGACAGCGGCGCAAAACAGCAAGACCGGAACAGGGGGCCGGAATGTCTCGGGGGACGGCGCGCCCGCAGGAACGCAGAGCTCCGAGAATGCGTAAAATGCGACGGAAACGTGTAAAGAACACGATCATACTGGTACTTTTTCTGATAGTTGTTTTTGTCGGTGCATTTGGTGCATTTTATGTTCTGAGAGGAGGCAATATTTCCACTCCGGCACAGGCATATGATATTAACAGAGAATTTCAGCATCAGAGCCTTGTGGGAACCAGTCAGAGAGCGTCAGCATTTGCGGCGGATCTCTGTGTGGTAGACGGAGATCAGGCAATGGATTCTGTATCGCTGGAAGATGGACAGGAAGGTGTTTTGCTGGACCTGAAGGATAAATCCGTGTTATTTGCCAAAGGTGCATATGAGCGCGTATATCCGGCAAGCATCACAAAAATCATCACAGCACTCCTTGCATTTAAGAACAGCAATATGGATGATGTAGTGACCATTTCACAGGAAAATATTACATTAGAGGAAGGTTCTCAGGTGGTTGGATTTCAGGAAGGTGATCAGGTAACAATGGATCAGCTTGTACACTGCCTTCTGGTTTATTCCGGAAACGATGCTGCATCTGCGATTGCGACACATGTAGGTGGCACGACAGAGAATTTTGTTTCTATGATGAATGCGTATGCTGCGCAGCTTGGATGTACAGGAACTCATTTTACAAATCCGCATGGATTACAGGATGAAAACCATTATACAACACCGTATGATATTTATCTGATGCTGAAAGAAGCATTGAATTATCCGGAATTTACAGAGATCACACAGATGCCGAGCTATACAGTTACATTTACACACAGTGACGGATCAGAGGAAAGTGTGGCACTGACTGCAACGGACCATTATCTGACAGGCGAGGCAAATGTACCAAAAGGTGTTACAGTTCTTGGCGGAAAGACCGGTACGACCAACAGTGCGGGTAACTGTCTGGCTCTGCTCAGTCAGAATTCCTATGGCTCTCCATATATTTCAATTGTTATGGGGGCATCAAGCAAAGAACTTCTTTACCAGCAGATGACATCACTTCTTGAAAAAATTAATCAGTAGATATAATAGACAAAAGCCTTTGCTGTTCAACTGTTTACAGCAAAGGCTTAAAATTTCACAAAAAGTTACATTTATCTATTGAAATTTAAGATAAAATGCACTATAATACAAACATATTAATTATCGTTTTTGTTCAAAATTAATATTATATTGTGTCTAAGGAGGAAAACAGGATGGTTGAACTGATCGTAGGTAAGAAAGGTAAGGGCAAAACAAAAGTACTGTTAGACAAAGTGAACGGCGCAATTAAAGAAGCCAATGGCAGCATTGTTTACTTAGATAAAAGTGCAAAACATATGTATGAATTAAATAATAAAGTTCGTCTGATCGATGTATCCGGATATCCGATTAAGAATGCAGACGAGTTTGTAGGATTTGTTTGTGGTATTATTTCTCAGGATCACGATCTTGAGCAGATTTATCTTGACAGTTTCCTGACAACAGCGAAACTTGAGGGACAGGATGTTACGAATGCATTAGAGCAGTTAAGTGCAGTTGGCGAGAAGTTCAACGTAAAATTTGTTGTAAGTATGTCTCTTGACAAAGAAGAAGTTCCTGCTTCCTTACAGGACAAGATTATTACAGCATTATAAACCGTAAAAAAGAAATTCGGGATCAGTCTTTTTAAACTATATAAGGTACATATGATGGGGTAACCAGAGAGGATTCTGTTGGGGGACAGGATCCTCTTTTTATGCAATTATATCGTGCAAATTATATGGCTGATAAAGCGTTGACTTTTAAGAAGGCATACGTTATAATGTGTACGTCAAAAAATAATTCTAAAGTAAAGGCAGGTGAACAGAATGGATAATTGTGATTCTCACGGGCGAAGTAGTTACACAGGACAGAAATTAAAAGCAGTCTGTGAGTACAGTTACTACATTCTGTTTTAATTTGGCTATTATTCTCTTTTTCATTTCCAGATAATTTTCTGTTCTGTAAAAATCCCTGAACACAATTAAGTTCAAATCAGATATTTGACATGTTTTGCAGAAAGACATGCTTTTTTTTTGTTGCCATGTTTATTGATGGCAGCTTCTATGGTTATGCCTTTTTGTACGATTATTATGGGAGAAAAGGAGAAAATACAGAATGGAAAAAAGAGTACAGGATTATGGAAAAGAAATCCTGAATGTTGTGAGAAGCAATGTTTCTCCGGCAGTTCTGGCAAAGAGACTTCAGGATTTCCACGAAAATGATCTTGCAGATGTTCTGGAAGAACTGTCTGTAGTAGAACGCTGTAAGCTCTATCGTGTACTGGATATGGATATGCTGTCCGATATTTTTGAGTATACGGATGAAGATACCGTAGTAAAGTATCTGGAAGAAATGGAGGTAAAAAAAGCTGCAGCGATACTGTCAAAGATGGAGACAAATGTACTGGCAGATGTACTTCAGCAGTTTGAACGCTCCAAAAGAAAGATTTTAATTGAGCTTCTTGATGATAAAGTAAGACACGATATTGAACTGATCACATCATTTGATGACGATGAGATCGGCAGCCGTATGACAACGAATTATATTGTGATACATGAAAACATCAGTGTCAAAGAGGCAATGAGTCAGCTGGTTACACA
>CAKROE010000023.1 GCA_934371915.1 uncultured Blautia sp.
GGAAACAGCATTTCGCTGTATCCCGTTCTTTTAGGTTGAGGGTTACTTTACTGAGATATAGCAACAGAGAAAGGAGTATTTATGAAAATTGCTGGAAAAAAAGTGTGGTATCTGGAATATATTCTGATCATTGTCGGAACCGGACTTATGGCAACTGCAATCACATCCTGTTTTGATGCAGCAGGAATGGTTACAGGAGGATTTTCCGGTATAGCGATTCTGGTCAAAGCCTGGACAAAAGGGCTGTACGGAGACGGAATTCCGCTCTGGATTACAAACCTTGTATTGAACGTTCCGTTATTTCTTCTCGCCGCTAAAATAAAAGGTTTCAAATTTGTAAAAAAAGCACTTCTGGGAGATCTTTCACTGACGCTCTGGCTGGCAATCCTTCCGGCATGGAAGCTGTCCGGCGATTTTCTTCTGGTTGCATTATATGGAGGACTTCTGCAGGGAATCGGAATTGGATTTGTTTTTCTCGGAGGAGGAACGACCGGAGGCACAGATCTTCTGGCCGCAATCATTCAGAAATATCTGAATCATTATTCCATTGCACAGATCATGCAGTTTGTAGATGGTGCGGTAGTCGTAGTCGGCATGTATGTATTTGGGGTAGAACGTGCGCTGTATGCGATTATTGCAGTATTTCTTGTAACGAAGGTTTCTGATGGAATCATTGAAGGTTTAAAATTTTCAAAATCTGTTTATATCATTACTGATAAGCCGGATGAAGTGGCAAAGATGGTTATGGAAGATCTCGATCGGGGAATTACAGGAATTTCTGCGAAAGGAATGTATTCCGGTACAGACAAACTGATGCTGTTCTGTGTGGTTGGAAAGAAAGAACTGGTCCATCTGAAAGAAAAAATAGACGAAATTGATGAGAAGGCATTTGTGATCGTAGGTGACGCAAGAGAGGTTCATGGGGAAGGATTTATAGAAAAATAGGAATTATTCACAAAAAAATGTAAAAAAATTGAGTTTTGGTCTTTTATTTTTGGTTATTTTGTATTAAAATAGTAATAAGTGTAGCAAGCCTATGGGGAAAAAGGAGAAAAACACGCAGTAAGCGAGAAGGGATGTAAGCAGATGATATCAAACCAGGTACTTCAGAATACATTGGAAGGTCTTAAAGAGATCTCCAGAACAGAATTTTGCATCATTGACACGGAGGGGAAGGTGCTCGCAACAACATTTGCGGACTTTTCAATTCAGCCGGGAGACATACAGGCTTTTGTGGAATCCCAGGCAGACAGTCAGCTTGTAAAGGGATTTCAGTATTTTAAAGTTTGCGATGATTATCAGCTGGAATATGTGCTGGTTGCGCATGGGGATGATGAGGATACTTACATGGTCGGCAAACTTGCTGCATTCCAGATTCAGAACCTTATTGTAGCATACAAAGAGCGGTTCGATAAAGACAGCTTTATCAAGAATCTTCTTCTTGATAACCTGCTTCTGGTTGATATTTATAACCGTGCAAAGAAACTTCATATCGATGCGGATGTCCGCCGTGTAGTTATGATTCTTGAACTTCAGCAGGAGAAGGATCACAGTGCAATGGAAAGCGTTAAGAGCTTTTTCGGTGGCAAGAGCAAGGATTTCATCACTGCGGTAGATGAGAAGAGCATCATTATTGTAAAAGAACTTGAGGAAGGTGAAGGCTATCCGGAGATGGATAAGCTTGCACATGCAATCCTTGATTCACTCGGCTTAAATCAGACAGAAGAGACACATATCGCATATGGTACGATTGTCAATGAACTGAAAGAAGTTTCCCGTTCTTATAAAGAAGCCCGTATGGCGCTTGATGTCGGCAAGATTTTCTTTGGCGAGAAAGACGTCATTGCATACAGTTCTCTTGGAATTGGTCGTCTGATCTATCAGCTTCCGATTCCGCTGTGCAAAATGTTTATTAAGGAGATTTTTGAGAATAAATCACCGGATGATTTCGATGAGGAAACGCTTGTCACAATTGATAAGTTCTTTGAGAACAGCCTGAATGTTTCCGAGACATCCAGACAGCTTTATATCCACAGAAACACACTGGTTTATCGTTTGGACAAGCTTCAGAAGAGTACAGGACTGGATCTTCGTGTATTTGAAGATGCGATCACTTTCAAGATCGCGCTTATGGTTGTCAGATATATGAAGTATATGGAAACCTTAGAGTATTAATGCCAAATATAAAAATTCCATGAAATCAATAAAAAGGGTTGCATTCTGCATAGAAATATGTTACAACATTGTTACGAAATGTTAATAAACTATACCGCAGAAAGCAATGAGATGCTGCCGGTACGCTGGCAGCATTTTTTATGTATATATAGGAGGAGATTATGGAAACGATGATTGATATCATTGATGTAAGTAAATCGTATGGCAAGGGCCTTCCGGCAGTGAACCATGCTAACTTACATGTAGATAAAGGAGAATTCGTTTTTGTCGTTGGAAGCAGTGGCTCAGGCAAGACAACTCTGATTAAGCTTCTTATGAAAGAACTCGACAGCACAAGTGGTCAGATGATCGTCAGCGGAGAGCGTCTGGAAAAGATGAAGCACCGCCGTGTGGCTAAATACCGTCGTAAACTTGGTGTTGTATTTCAGGATTTCCGTCTGTTAAAAGACCGTAATGTATACGAAAACGTTGCATTTGCGCAGCGTGTTATCGGAAGACCGACACGTGTGATCAGAAGACGTGTTCCGGAAGTGCTTCAGGAAGTCGGACTTGCAGAGAAGTACAAATCATTTCCGGATGAACTGTCCGGTGGTGAGCAGCAGAGAGTTGCGCTTGCAAGAGCACTGGTAAATCGTCCGGATATTCTTCTGGCTGATGAGCCGACAGGTAACCTTGACCCGAAGACGTCCGAAGAAATCATGAAACTTCTTGAGCAGATCAACGAGCGCGGCACGACAGTTCTTGTGGTAACCCATAATAAAGAAATCGTTAATGCAATGAAAAAACGAGTGGTTACCATGCATGACGGCGTGATCGTCAGCGACGAGAAGGAAGGAGAGTATCATGAGGCCTAGTACGATCTGGTATACACTCAAACAGGGAGTGAAAAACATAAAGAGAAACTGGATGTTTTCACTTGCATCCATTATTACAATGGCAGCCTGCATTTTTCTGGTAGGAGTTTTTTATTCACTTGTGACAAATGTGGATAATATTGCACACAAAGTAGAGCAGGAAGTGCCGGTTACAGTTTTCTTTGATGAAGGAACGACGGACGAGCAGATGCAGGAAGTCGGAAATCTGATCCAGGCGCGCCCGGAAGTAGAACGTGTTGAGTTTGAATCCGGTGATCAGGCATGGCAGAATTTCAAGGATAAATATTTTCAGGGATCTGAGGCAGCAGATGGATTTAAAGACGATAACCCGCTTGTAAACTCATCTAACTATCAGGTCTATCTGAATCAGATAGAAAAGCAGACAGAACTGGTAAATTACATTCAGAGTCTGGATCATGTCCGAGAGGTAAATCAGTCTGAGCAGGCGGCCAATACACTCGGAAGTTTTAATAAACTGGTTTCCTATGCATCCATTATCATCATTGCAATTCTTCTTCTGATTTCCATTTTCCTGATCAGTAATACCGTTTCTGTAGGTATTTCTGTACGTAAGGAAGAAATCGGAATCATGAAATACATTGGTGCGACCGATGCATTTGTACGGGCACCGTTTGTTCTCGAAGGTATGGTGCTTGGTGTGATAGGTGCGGCAATCCCGCTGGTGGCATTGTATTTCCTGTACAATACAGCAGTTGAATTTATTCTGACGAGGTTTAATGTGCTGACCGGAGTAGTTGATTTTATCCCGGTATGGCAGATCTATCAGATGCTTCTTCCAATCGGACTCCTTCTGGGAATCGGAATCGGTTTTATCGGAAGTATCTGGACGACCAGAAAACATTTAAGAGTATAATAAAATATTAATAGCATGCGGCATGGGACTTTTTGTTCCATGCCGTTTGTGGTATATTAATAAAACAGACAGACTGAAGGAAGGACAGGATAAATGAAACACAAAGAATATGCAGCGGGAGTTCTGACCGGGGCTCTTGTCGTAACGCTTGCAGCGGGTGGGGTGAAATTCGTGCAGCAACGGCTGGATAACGGAGTTCTCTCAGATTTTTCACATGTACAGAAAATAGAATATCTGGAGAAACTGATCGATCAGGAATATCTGGGCGATGTGGATAAAGATGAGATGGCAGAGGGTGTTTATGCAGGTCTGATTTATGGACTTGGAGACGTTTATTCCAGATATTATACGGCAGATGAATATGCACAGGAGACGGCTTCAACGGATGGCGCATATGCTGGCATCGGTGTTTCCATCCAGAAAAATAAAAATGGTGGAGTGCAGATCGCAGAGTGCTATGAAGGCGGTCCCGGGGCAGAAGCCGGGCTGCAGACGGGTGATGTGATCACGGCGATCAATGATACTGATGTAACGGATATGGAGCTTGCGGATGTAGTTTCCATAATCAGAGAGAACAAAGATAAGACAATTGTTCTTACAGTGTTTCGCGAAAATGAGGAAAAATCCCGTGAAATCAGTGTGGATGTGACGGACGTGGAACTGCCGTCTGTATTTGGAGAAATGCTGGATGAAAAGACCGGCTATATTCAGATTACACAGTTCACAGGAGTTACTCCGCAGCAGTACAAAGACATGTTTGCTGAATTAAAAGATAAAGGAATGGAGCGTCTTGTCATTGACCTTCGAGACAACCCCGGCGGACTCCTGACCTCAGTCTGCGATATTCTTCGAGAAATCCTTCCTGAAGGACTGATCGTGTATACGGAGGACAAATACGGCAACAGGGAAGAAGAAACCTGTGACGGGAAACATCAGCTGGATATGCCGCTTGCCGTACTGGTAAATGAAAACAGTGCGAGTGCGTCAGAGATTTTTGCAGGAGCGGTGCAGGATCATGAAGTCGGTACGATTGTCGGAACAACAACTTATGGCAAAGGCGTGGTACAGGAACTTCGACAGCTCAGTGACGGAAGTGCGGTGAAGCTGACTGTTTCCAACTACTACACACCGAATGGAAATTCCATCAATAAAGTAGGAATCAAGCCGGATGTGGAAGTGAAGCTTGCTTCTGAACTTTTGAACAAAGATGAGATCACACATGAGGAAGATAATCAGCTTCAGAAAGCACTGGATGTAATAGAGAATTAATAAAATTAAAGAAAACGTAAAAATTACTTGCTTTTTACTTCGTTTTTTTTTAAAATATACAAAGGGACATTCTATATTTTGAGAAGGGAACGATATTTATGAATAAAAGCAAAAAGAGCGGAAAAGCAATTACAGGAGTTATGCTGATGCTGTTCCTGACAGTAGCTGTTTTAGTATCAGCTGTTTCTGTCAGTGCGGCTTCCGGAGTCAAAAAGACCAATGTAAAGGCAACGATTGCCGGCTCCAGTAATACAGCGCTGAAGATTAAATGGAACAAATGCTCAGGGGCAGATGGATATGTGATCTATCGACGTGAATCTGTAAAACATGCCTATAAAAGAATTGCCATGGTAGGAAGCTCTGCGACAACCTATACAGACCGTAATCTCGGAACCGGAAAACCATATCAGTATGCGGTAAAGGCTTATGGCAAACAAAAAAGTAAATTTGTATACAGCAGATATACTGCGGTAAAGGGTGCAACCCGTCCATATAAGACAAAGGTTACACCTAAGGTACTGTCAAGTTCCCAGGTGAAACTTTCCTGGAAGGCAGTTTCAAAGCTGGATGGATACAGGATTTATCGTAAAGCATCCGGGGGTAAGTGGACACTGATTGCAGATGTAAATAAAAAAATTACGTCTTATACAGATACAACGGCAGTCGGTGATACAAAATATGTATATACCGTGAGGGCATATAAGAAAGCCGGCAGCGTAAAATACATGGCAGCGATAAAGCAGAGTAAAAGTGTAAAAACACCAAAGGCAGCTGTTGTCAGTCAGAGCGCTTTTACCGCAACACAGAAAGATGTCATGAAAAAGATTCTCTACGCAGTGGAAACCGGTGGACAGGTATATGGAAACCAGAATTACGGTGCATTTACAAAGGCATACACAAACAGCAGCATTGAGCATGCGATTACGATCGGTGCCGGACAATGGTATGCAACAGAAGCACAGAGACTTTTGAAACTGATCCATACCACGATGGGAGATGCCAAATGGAAAACATATGACAAAGACGGCAAGCTCTGGAAGGACGTACAGAAATCTAACTGGTCTACTTATAAAAAGACTACTTATAAAAAACGTATTGTAAATATCATCAAGTCAGATATCGGAAAGAAATGTCAGGATCAGCTGATGTATCAGCAGATTACCGAGATGGAAAAAGTAATCCGTACTTTGGGCATCACAGATATTCAGGCAGTGGGTATGTTTATCAATATTGAACATCAGGGCGGTTACAGTGCAGTTACCCGTGTGCTTGCCAAAACAAAAAAACCATATAATCTGAGTAATGTTTATAAGGCGCTTGCTTCAGACAGTGGAAATCAGGTTGGTACATATAAGACAAGACAGGCGAAAGTATATCAATGGTTAAATACTTATATGAAATAAAGTGATAAAATTCAGAAAGGGCAGGGGACTGCCCTTCTGTAGAGTTCGGGGAGTACAGCAATGATTTTAACAGAAGAAAAAAAATATACAATATCACTTGAAAAAGAAGAGAATGACAGTGAAAACGGGCTGACAGGTAATACGATTGAACTGGAGTTTTCAAATAAAGAACTCCTTCATGAGATCATAACCTGTGGGATGCCGGTACAGAGACTGACGGTTGCTTATCCGGAAAAAAAACGTCTGGAAATGTTATATAAGATGTTTCTGGTGGAAATGGCACTGGATACAGAAGGGGATCGGTTGAAAAAGTCTCAGAGGACGGCATATCTGGATTCTTCGGAAAAAAGTGTAATTTCTTATTATATGGGGATGTTTTTTACGAAACTGATCAGTCACAGATTGTATGGAGATGAGTATTTAACACATTTGAATCTGATACAGAAGATGGATCACAGTGAGTATAATGACTTTTTTGCAAGCGAATGGCGTTCGGAAATGTTGGGATATAATCCTGTAGATGGAAGATGGAGTGCATGGGAAGCGAAGGGCGGAAGTAACCGCCGTGAACAGGCACTGAAAAAAGGTACTCAGCAGCTGAAGGCAATCGGTACATTAAATGGCATGAAACCGGATCCGGCAGTCGTGTGTATGACCTATTATGATCACAGCTATTTATGTGGAATCTTGAGACAGGCTTCCGGTAAAACAGACGGAGAACCGGTGCAGTTCCATACGGAAGACTATTTTGAAGCATACTATCGTCCGATCCGTGAGTTGTTTTTTGACAGAGAAAGCAGTCTGAGACTCTATGATTCTTTTGCAGAAGTAACATTTACAATCCCTTATTTTTCGGAAAATCAGGAACTGACGGAGGAGCGTAGAATTCAGATTGGAATGTCAAGAGAACTTTTGCAGAAACTGATGGATGCAGACTACAAAGTTATTGCTGAGATGAGAAAAAAAGCAGATAAAGAAAAATGTCCGGAAGGTGCGTATATGGGTGCGGATGGAATTTATATCAGATAATGATAAAAAAGAGGGAAGTCATTCCCTCTTTTTCCATTCTTTCCATTTGCGCATGGCTTCCGGATTTTGTTTTTCAAGGCGCTTTTCCAGACGGATACGGTTCTGCTCCAGTCTGGCGGCAAGTTCAGGATGATCTTCCAGTACTTTTTCGCGGATGCGGGTTCGGCGCTTTTCGATAAGTTCCACAATATGCCGATGCTCTTTGTGCATTTCTTCGGGAAGTTCATCGATATGTAATTCGATGCGGTGGAGAATTTCATCTTCATCCAGTGCACCAAGTGTATGCCAGTTTTCGAAATGTTCTTTGATACCTTCATCAGAAAGTCGTTCGATATCCGGCATCTGATGCAGGTGCTCGATGATTGCGTGGGTTGCCTGTTCCAGTTCCTGAACGGTTTCTTCACCAAAAGCCCAGGTAAATTCTTCGAGAGTATCTTCTTCCTCTGCCGGGAGCTGGGAATGACTTCGAAATTCTGCCAGTTTTTTCTCAGATTCCGGTATCTCGAGGTTATAGGGTTTGTGGATACCTGCATCGTTGAGTGCCGCGAGGATGGTTCTTCGTACACAGCCTTCTTTGATCAGGTGATCGATGCCGAGCGTTCGCATCTGTTCATTGAGAGAAGCAGAATGCTCGGTAATATAAAACTGAATACCACGTTTTTTCATATTAGAAGCAATCGCCTCAAGCCGGTCTGCAGCGGTGATATCGATGGAGTTGATCGAAGAAGCGTCTACGATCACGACTTTTGTGTCTGCTTTCAGACTGTTTTCAAGATCTTCCTGAAAGATCTTTGCATTTGCGAAAAACAGGTTTTCATTGAAACGATAAATGATGACGTGCTGTATCGGATAAGCATGCCGGTTTCGACCAAGGTCATAATAGGCTTCTTTACCGGGAATGATGCCGCGGAAAGAACGCGGCGGTGCAGTTGCCTTCAGGATCACCGCCACAAATGACAGAAGGATGCCGATCAGTACACCATAGATTGTTCCGAGGAACAATACACTGATACAGGCTGCTATGAAAATATAAAATTCATTGCGGCTGACTTTATAAAGGCGGATGGCAAGATGAACTTCCACGACATCCATCAGGGCAGATATGACGATGGCAGTCAGGACAGGAACCGGCAGATAGCCGATAAAACCGGTAAATCCAAAGAGAAGGACGGCCATGGTGATTCCGGCGGTCAGGGAAACGACCTGAGAAGTGCCACCGTACTGTTCGTTCATGGAGGTACGGGAAATACTTCCGTTTACCGGGCAGCATCCGACGAAAGAAGCAGAAATATTACCTGCGGCACAGGCAAGGATTTCCTGTCGGTCATTCAACTTATAGTCGTTTTTGAAAGCAAAATTATTTTCTGCAAGAAGTGTTTCTGCCATGATAACAACAGCAACCATCAGTCCGCGGCCAATTGTCTGGGTAAGAGAAACCTCTCCGAATTTCGGAACAAGAAATGCCGGAAGCCCTGGTTCGACTGCCTGTAGAAGAACCACACCATGATTCTGTACATGAAAACAGGTGGTGGAAAGGACTCCGAGGATCATGATCACAATGGACATCGGAAGCTTTGGAAACAGTTTTTTGCCGATGCGGATCAGAAGCAGCGCGCCGATTCCCATAGCAAGAGAAAGCAAACTGATCGAGCGCGCGGCAAGAAAAATATGATGAAGAAGTTCCGGAAGTTCTCCGGAGCCGGCACCGCTTCCCATAAGCTTTGGAATCTGCATCAGAATGATCGTAAGAGAAATTCCACTGATAAAACCGCCCATCACAGGAGTGGAGATAAAATCAACGATCCGGTCTGCATGCAGGAAATAAAAAATCAGCAGCCACAGTCCGGCAAAAAAAGCAATCACCGGTACACAGGCAAGTGCGTCCGGGGATTCGCTGACAATACCAAGAGAGGCAAGCGCACTTCCTACGATGGCGGCAGGTGCGGCATCTACACCGAAAATAAACTGTTTCGATGTGGAAAATAATGCAAAAAACAGGATTGGAAAAACAGATCCGTATAGTCCGTAGATTGCCGGAATGCCGGAAATCTGTGCATATCCCATCGAGATAGGGATGGAGACTGCGGCAATGATGATTCCGGAGAAAATATCTCCCGGCAGATTGCGGAGGTTATAGTTTTTCAGAGTGGGAAATAATCGTAAATTCATGTGCATCCTCCTTTTCTGATGATATTGTATCATAAATGGCCGGGGATTGTAACTGTTCACAGGAATATCCCGAGAGGTGTTTTGTCATGAGAGTATATGGGATTTTCTTGCCAAGGATAAAGAGATTCGGTATACTATAGTATATCTGTAAAAAGAAAGATGAGGATAAAACACATGAGTGATTCTGTTGGAACAACAGAAAGAAAAAAATATCTGGATGCGGCAAAAGGCTGGGGAATCCTGATGGTGGTCTTCGGACATATCACAAAACTCGGAAATCCGATCGACATCTGGTTTGGTGCATATAAACTGGCTGTCTTTTATTTTGTATCCGGTTATCTTCTGGCAATGCGGCAGAGTTTCCGTAAGATGTCAACCGGAGAATACATCAAAAAGCATGCGAAGAGTCTGCTGATACCGTATTTTGGATACAGTGCTTTTGTGATGCTCTATAATGTGATCGTAGGTATCATGAAATGGAAATCAACAACAGATATCTTGAAGAGGTTCCTGTTGCAGGCATATATGACATTCAGTTTCAGGGGAATCAGCGCTCTGTGGTTTCTGCCGACACTGTTTTTTGCACAGGTGATTTTCATTTTTGTAATAAAAAGCAGAAAAGAAATCAAAGTTCTGGCTGCAGTCGGTACAGCAGTTTTTTCATGGTATGCGTCTGTTTACTTTTTCCCTATGCTGAAGCAGATGTATGAGGGAAGTATTTATAAGATCATTTCATACCCACTGCTTGCGCTCAGCAAAGGAATCATAGGCTTTGGTTTTGTCGGGCTGGGATATCTGTTTTATTTTGCAGTGATTCATATAAAACAGAAACGTCTGAAGGGAATTGTCGGAATCGTTGCATTTGTTGCTGCATATTTTCTTTCTCAGATAAATGGTGGTGTGGATCTGAACCTTATGGGACTGGGAAAAAGTCAGATCATGTTCTGGTTTAATGGTGTTCTGGGATCAGCCGGTACGATCCTGCTGTTCGAATATCTCGAAAACTGGTGTAAGATGGAATTCTTAAGCTTCTGTGGACGAAATTCACTGATCATTATGGCGACGCATGGTACACTCGGGTTTAAAGGGTTGGTCATCAACGGATGGAAATCCATGTATACGCTGTCGAATGTGGCAGGACTTCGCTATTATCTGGAGTGTACCGGGATCCTGGCAGAGCTTATGCTGATAGAATGCGGTGTGATCGCAGTCGTAAAGAACGGCTTTCCGTGGCTTGAGGGGAAACCGTTCCGAAAAGCAGACAGATAATTTTTTTCAATTCAAAAGAATCAAATATTGTAATCATACGTTTGATATGGCATAATAGATTAGGAATGTTAAAAAAAGGATAAACCCAAGTTAAAAGAATGTAAAAATACGAGATTTTACAGAAGGTGTCGGTCCGTAACAGAAGGACAGGGAGACAACAGAGGAGAATTTTATGGCAATTTTTTCAATGGTTTTATCGTTGCTGTCAGGTGTGGCATTATTTTTATTCGGAATGTCACTCATGGGAGACGGCCTGAAACTGGTCGCAGGCAACAAACTTGAAGCGTTTCTGTATCGAATGACAAACACTCCGCTGAAGGGTGTTGCACTGGGAACAGGTGTAACGAGTGTAATTCAGTCCTCTTCAGCAACGACCGTTATGGTCATTGGTTTTGTAAACTCCGGTATGATGAAACTGAAACAGGCAATCGGTATCATCATGGGAGCAAACATTGGAACAAGTATTACCGGCTGGATACTCTGCCTTTCCTATATTCAGGGATCCGGTGGTATTGCCAGCATTTTATCTACGGCAACCATTTCAGCAGTAGTTGCGGTAATTGGTATTATCTTACGAATGTTCTGTAAGCGATCCGTTCACAAAAATATCGGAAACATCATGCTCGGTTTTGCAATCCTGATGACAGGTATGCAGACCATGAGTGGTGCAGTGGCACCGCTTCGTGAGAGCGCAGTATTTATCGATATGCTGACTATGTTTTCCAATCCGATCGCCGGTATTCTGGTAGGTATTGCATTTACTGCAGTCCTTCAGAGTGCATCTGCAACTGTCGGTGTATTGCAGGCTCTTTCCGTAACAGGAATCCTGACCTTTGCCAGTGCGTTTCCGATCGTTCTTGGTATCGGTGTCGGTGCAGCCTGTCCGGTTCTGATTTCTGCAATCGGTGCCAATAAGAATGGTAAGAGAACAGCATTGATCTATCTGATGAATGACTTATTCGGTCTGATCATGTGGTCAGTAATTTTCTATACGGTAAATGCATTTGTACATTTTGGATTTATGGATATGATCATGACACCGGTAACGATCGCAGCACTGAATACCGTATTCCGTGTGGCAACAGTCATCGTACTGTTTCCGTTTATTCCGAAACTTGAGAAGCTTGTCTGCTATCTGGTTAAGGACAGCGCAGAAGAGCTTGAAGATGAAGCAGACTTTGACCTCCTTGAGGAACGTCTGATCAACTATCCGGCGCTTGCAATCGCACAGTGTCACCGCGCAATGAACGGAATGTCCAAGAAACTCCGTAAAAATGTCAATCGTGCAATGAATCTTCTGAATGATTATCAGCAGGACAAATATGATAAGGTTCAGCGTAAAGAAGATCTGATCGACAAATATGAGAGCCGTCTGGGTGAGTATCTGATTCAGCTTACAAAGCGCGAGATGAATACAGCGCAGACCACACAGGTTTCTCTGTATCTGCATATGATCAATGACTTTGAGCGTATCGGAGATCATGCTTCTTATATTGCACATATGGCGAATGAGATGCATGATAATCATACAGAGTTTTCACAGGCGGCATGGGATGAGCTGAATATCGTTATGGGGGCTGTCCGTGAGGAAATCAATGTAACCTGCAATGCATTTATGAAAGATGACAAGGAAGCTGCACAGAGAGTTGCTCCGCTGGGAGCTGTTATCACAAATCTCTGTGATGAGCTCAAGATGCATCATGTAGAACGTCTGAGCAAGGGGGCATGCGGCCTGGAAGAGGGAACGGTTTTTAATGATATCCTCAACAGTTTCGGACGTATCGCAGCGCACAGTGCAAGTGCGATGACAGCACTTCTCAAGAGCGGTGAGACAGATACAGATCCGCATATTCACGACTCCAAGATCTATCCGACAGACAGCTGGGAGTATTACACATATTTCAATGAATACAGACAGAAATATGATGTTGTAAACAATGAAGAACATGTACTGAGCATGGAGCCGGAAGAAGTAGAATAAAACTAAAATAAAGAAGAAGTTATCAAATACAGAGCAGATGAAACGTCTGCCCTGTATTTTTTTCATAAAACTGAAAAAATTTTAGATAATAAGATTTTTTTCTGGCTATAGGAGTGGACATATGGTATGATGCTAAAGTGAATAAAAATGAGGGCGTGTGCATTTTTATGCAAAACAAAAGAAAAGGAGAGAGGGAATGTTTGCATTATTCGAAAATTTAACAAACTGGTTGTGGGGGCTGCCATTGCTGATCACAATTCTTGTGACCGGAATTTATCTGACGATCCGTTCCGGCTTTTTCCAGTTCCGTCACTTTGGACATATCGTAAAAAATATGTTCAGTAAAGAACGTCGTGAGGAAGGCGGAGACGATGGCAAGAGCCTGACACCGTTCCAGGCGATTTCCATCGCAATCGGTGGAACTGTTGGTGTATCCAATATGTCCGGTGTTGCAACCGCAATTGCTACAGGAGGACCGGGAGCATTGTTCTGGCTGTGGGTTGCGGCACTTCTTGCCATGGTCATCAAAATGACTGAGGTAACACTTGCTGTATATTACAGAGAAAAACAGCCGAACGGTGAATACCTCGGTGGACCGACCTATTATATGCAGAAAGGCCTGGGAGACGAAAAGAAACTTCCGTTTTGGAAAATTTTTGCTGTGTTATTCGGCGGCTGTATTTTTATGACATGGTTCATCACACTTCAGAATTATACAGTATCTGAGGCAGTAGGAAGTACCTTTAAACTTCCATATATCGTACCATCACTTTTATATGTACTTGCAATTTATGTTATCATCATTGGTGGCGTAAAAAAAGTCGGTGTCATTTCTTCCTATATGACTCCGGTCATGTGTCTGCTCTATATTGTAGGCTCGCTGTTTATCCTGATCACAAATTATGAGAGACTTCCGGAAGCATTTGTACTGATCTTTAAGGGAGCCTTCACTACACAGGCTGCTGTCGGCGGATTCCTGGGAGCAGGAGTGGCAACTGCCATGCGTCTTGGTTTTGCGCGTTCTGTATACAGTAATGAAGCCGGATGGGGTACTTCTCCGATGATCCATGCTTCTGCAAAGACAGACCATCCGGTAAAACAGGGACTGATGGGTGCGTTCGAAGTATTTGCAGATACCATTGTGGTCTGCTCTATGACAGGTCTGGTTGTTATTGTTACCGGTTACTGGAATTCCGGACTTCAGGGTTCCGAGCTGACACTGACGGCATTTGAATCCGGTATGGGTTCTGTTGCACGTGCACTGATTGCACTCAGCATCTTCCTGTTTGGTCTGACTACTTCAACAGGCTGGTTTACATATTATAGTGTTATCCTGAAACACTGGCTGAAAAACAATCAGAAAGTGTTCAAAATTGCGGAAAAAGTATTTATTCTCGGAACACCATTATGGGGTCTGCTGGTTACCGTGCTGACACTTTACGGAAACGGAACTCCGGCACAGCTCTGGGTTATTGCCGATTTTACGACGGTATTCCCGACGTTTGTAAACGTAGCAACATTATTTATCTTAAGCGGAACCTTTATCAAACTGTTAAAAGACTACAAGGCACGTTATCTTGGCATTGGAAAAGTAGACGAAGATATGGCTCTTTTCTATGAAGACAAGAAAGTAAAAGAGGAAAAATAAGCATTGGAAAAGATTTTTTTTAACGGATGTATCCGTACATTAGATGATGCCGGCAGTGTTGCAGAAGCAGTCGGTATCGAAAATGGAAAAATTGTTTTTATCGGAACAAATGAAGAAGCACAGAACATTCACTGTGAGGAAAAAACAGACCTGCAGGGGCGTCTGCTTCTTCCGGGTTTTGTGGATACACATCTCCACATGCTGCATTATGCGTTTGTAGAACGCTCGGTCAAACTGTTTGACTGCAAAAGCGTCGAAGAGGCACTGGAAGCAGCGCATAAAAGACTGGAAGAACATGCCGGAAAGCCACTGACCTGGCTGTACTGCCGCGGCTGGAATGAAGAACATTTTGACGAACCGCGTTATCCTGTGAAAGCGGAGTTGGATGAACTGTCAAAAGAAATTCCGATCATCATGGTCCGTGTATGCGGACATGTGGCAGTCTGCAATACACCGGGGCTTGAACGCCTGAAAAAAATCCCACAGTTCGCGGAGATAGCGAAAGATGTAGATTTTGAGACCGGACTTCTGAAAGAAAATGCTGTGCAGTTTTATTCTTCTGTGCTGGAAGCTCCGTCACAGGAAGAAGTAGAAAGTTATATTGTATACAGTGCGAAGAAACTGAATGAATGCGGATTTACCGGAGTGCAGTCGGATGATCTGGCATCTCTTCCGGGAAAGAACTGGAAGCGCATCATGAATGCATATAAAGAACTGGATGCGAGAGGTGAGCTGAATGTCCGACATTATGAGCAGTGTCTGTTTGAGCGTGCAGAGGATGCGAAAACATTTATTGAAGAAGGCTACCGTACCGGTCAGCGTGGAGACCACTTTACGATCGGTCCGATGAAACTGATCCAGGATGGATCTCTGGGAGCAAGAACGGCAGCAATGAATGAACCGTATGAGGATTCGCCGGGAAATACCGGAATCATTACGTTCACACAGGAAGAACTGGATGATCTGTTTGCATTTTTTGACCGGCATCAGATGCAGGCAGCGGTGCACTGTATCGGTGACCGTGCGATGGACATGGTGATTGAAGCGATTGCGAAATCTCCATATCGTAAGGATAATGCAAAGAACAGACACGGAATCGTTCACTGTCAGATTACAAATCCACGGATTCTGAAGGCAATGAAAGAGCATGACATTCTGGCATATATTCAGCCGGTATTTGTAGACCTTGATATGAATACAGTAGAACCGGCGATCGGCGCACATCGTATGGAAGGAATCTATGCGTGGAAAAGTATGCTGGATCTGGGCATTCATGCATCCGGTGGTTCCGATGCACCGGTCGACAGCTTTGATGCAATGGAAAATATCTATTTTGCCGTGACCAGAAAGAATATTTATGGTGAGCCAAAAGACGGCTGGATTCCTTCGGAACGCTTAAGCGTAGATGAAGCGGTGAAACTTTTCACAAAAGATGCCGCATATGCGTCCTATACCGAAGACGAAAACGGAACGATCGAAATCGGCAAAAATGCGGATTTTGTGATTCTGGAAAAAGATATTTACAGGATTGATCCGGATGAGATTAAGACTACAAAAGTGGACATGACTATACTTGGTGGCAGGACCGTGTATGAGAGAATAATGTGATATAAATAAAATAAGCAGATAAAATTATTTTGCAAAAAGACACAGAACAAACAACATGGTTCTGAGATTATTTAAAGTACTTATAAGGAGATTGTCAGCTCTTTCGGGCGCAGTCTCCTTTTTTATATAATAGGAAATTACTCCGTAATGTTCCTATTATATAAAAACGCTCCGCGAGGATTTGATTTAAAGTAGTGTGCTGCGATAGATATGAATGTCAAAATATGATATACTGAGACAAAACTCTTTTATGACAGACAGAAACAAAAAGACTGTATGCGAAAGAGAAATTTGAAAGTGAGAACAATATATGTATGAGATCATGAATGCAGATGAGGCAATCCGTCTGATCCGGGACGGAGACTGTATCTGTGTCAATTCATTTGTAGGAATCGAAAACCCGACGGAACTCCATGAGGCATTGTACCGGAGATACCAGAAAATGCAGTCACCGACACATCTGACGATCGTATCGAGCGCTGGCTTCGGAGTCTGGGATGAGGAACATAATGCAGAAGGATATATCCGCGAAGGTGCGGTGGATAAGCTGATCTGCGGCCATTTCGGGGCGATGATGAGCACGAAGAAACTGGTGCTTGAAGATCGTTTTGAAGCTTATAATCTGCCCCTGGGATGTATTTCTCACGCGATACGTGCACAGGCGGGAGGCCTTCCGGGAGCACTGTCAAAGGTTGGACTGGATATTTTTGTTGACCCGCGAAGAGAAGGACCGGGAATCAACCGTATTTCGATTGATGATTCGCTGGTCAAATATGTGGAAGTGGATGGAGAGGAGTTTCTTTATTATAAACTTCCGAAGATTACGATTGCACTCATAAAAGGTACAGCAGCTGACAGGAAGGGGAATATTACCTTTGACGATATGTATATGTCCGGAGATGCATTGTCTATCTGCCAGGCAGTCAAGGCGAACCGTGGAAAAGTGATCGTACAGGTGGACCGGCTGGTAGATACACCATCCCGTCCGCGTAATGCCATCATTCCGGGATGCCTGGTCGATGCAATCGTTGTGGCAGAGCCAGAAGAGCGAAATGAAGCGTACACGGCACTGACCGGAAGTTTTGAGATCCCGTACAAAGAATGGCATACATGGAATGAGAAAATTCATGAGCTTTCCCAGAAACAACGCAAAAATAACATTCCTGCGAACATTATCGGAAAAAGGGCAGCCAGGGAACTGCGTGTGGATGATATTGTAAACATTGGAATCGGGATTCCGGAGACAGTTTCCAGATATGCACGAAAGAGCGGAATGCTGGATATGATCACGTTGACTGTAGAATCAGGTGGAATCGGAGGCTTTCCTGTTTCAGGAGAGGCGTTCGGAGCGATGATCGGAGCCGCTTCTGTTTATGATATGGCAAACCAGTTTGACCTGTATGATAACGGTGGCCTGGATGTTTGTTTTATGGGAGCACTGGAAGTTGACCGCCATGGAAATATCAATGCGCACCGTGGCACGGGAGCATTTGCAGGTATCGGTGGTTTTGCAAATATCACCGCCAAAACACCGACCGTGGTTTTCTGCATGACATTTAATGCAAAAGGACTGGAAGTTACGCAGGAAAAAGGTGTCGTGACAATCCACAAAGAAGGAGAAATTTCCAAATTCGTAGAGAAAGTATCAAGTGTCAGCTTTTCGGCAAAACGTGCGATCGAGAATGGCCAGAAAGTCCTTTATGTAACAGAACGCTGCGTTTTCCGCCTGACCCCGAAAGGCTTAAAACTGATCGAAGTATATCCGGGCGTGGATATACAGAAAGATATTTTGGACAGGCTGCCGTTTGAAGTGGAAGTCTGACAGGTAAGTTTTTTAATAAATAAATTTGTTTAAAACAGGAGAATGCTATGGATCATTTTGAATTACACTCCGAATACCAGCCAACCGGCGACCAGCCCCAGGCCATCGAAAAGCTGGTCAAAGGATTCAAAGAAGGCAATCAGTTCGAGACCTTGCTGGGTGTTACCGGTTCAGGTAAGACCTTTACAATGGCGAATGTTATCGCCCGGTTAAACAAGCCAACTTTGGTACTTGCGCACAATAAAACACTGGCAGCACAGCTTTATGGCGAGATGAAAGAATTCTTCCCGGAGAACGCAGTGGAATACTTTGTCTCCTACTATGATTACTACCAGCCGGAGGCGTATGTGCCGTCCACGGACACTTATATTGCAAAAGATGCATCCACAAATGATGAGATTGATAAGTTACGATTATCTGCAACGGCAGCTCTCTGTGAGCGCAGGGATGTAATTGTTGTATCCTCTGTTTCCTGTATTTATGGTCTGGGTGCACCGGAAGAATTTTTTGATATGATGATTTCACTTCGTCCGGGAATGGAGAAAGACAGAGATGATGTGATCAAAGAGCTGATCGACATTCAGTACAATCGTAATGAAATGGATTTTCACCGAGGCACATTCCGTGTGAGAGGCGACGTACTGGAGATTTTCCCTGCCAACTATTCTGATCGTGCAATCCGCGTAGAGTTTTTCGGAGACGAGATCGACCGCATTACAGAAGTGGATGTCCTGACAGGCGAGATCCGCAGTGAACTGAAACATGCCGCAATTTTCCCGGCATCCCATTATGTTGTGCCGCAGAGCCAGATCCAGAGAGCCGCAGATGCCATCCTCGAAGAAATGAAGGAGCAGGTTGCCTATTTTAAAGGTGAGGATAAGCTGATCGAGGCACAGCGTATTGCAGAGCGTACTAATTTTGACGTGGAAATGATGAAAGAAACAGGCTTCTGTTCCGGCATTGAGAATTACTCACGACACCTTACAGGACTGGCACCGGGACAGCCGCCATATACGCTGATGGACTATTTTAAAGATGACTTTCTTCTTATTATAGATGAGTCGCACAAAACCGTTTCGCAGGTTGGCGGTATGTATGCCGGTGATCAGAGCCGTAAACAGACACTGGTGGATTATGGATTCCGTCTGCCGTCAGCGAAGGATAACCGTCCTTTAAGCTTTGACGAATTTGAAAACAAACTGGATCAGGTTATGTTTGTTTCAGCGACGCCGGGACAGTATGAGGCGGATCATGAGATGCTTCGTGCGGAGCAGATCATCCGTCCAACCGGACTTCTGGATCCGAAGGTTGAGGTACGTCCGGTGGAAGGCCAGATCGACGATCTGATCGGAGAAGTTAATAAAGAAGTGGAAAAGGGAAATAAGATTCTGATCACGACACTGACGAAACGTATGGCAGAAGATCTGACGGATTATATGAAAGATGTCGGCATCCGTGTCCGTTATCTCCATTCAGATATTGATACCCTTGAGCGCGCGGAGATCATCAGGGATATGCGTCTGGACGTTTTTGATGTACTGGTTGGAATCAACCTTTTGCGAGAAGGTCTGGACATTCCGGAAATCACGCTGGTCGCAATTCTGGATGCGGATAAAGAAGGATTTTTGCGTTCAGAGGTTTCATTGATCCAGACGATTGGACGTGCCGCCCGTAACAGCGAAGGTCACGTTATTATGTATGCAGATGTGATGACGGATTCCATGCGAAAGGCAATTCAGGAGACTGAGCGAAGAAGAAGTATTCAGGAAGCATACAATAAAGAACATGGAATTACACCGACCACGATCAAAAAAGCGGTACGCGATCTGATTACTGTTTCCAGAGCAGTGGCAGAGACAGAAGATAAACTGAAAAAAGATCCGGAATCTATGACAAGGAAAGAACTGACAAAACTGATCGGACAGGTGGAAAAGCAGATGCGCGCAGCAGCAGCAGATTTGAACTTCGAACAGGCGGCAGAGCTGCGTGACAAGATGATCGAGCTTAAGAAAAATCTGGATGAGATGGATTCCTGAAATACGGAGCGAAAATATCAGAGTTTACCCCACGCGGTAGGTGATTAATTTTTACTTTACGCTTGTACAGTGATGGAGAGCGTGCTAAAATGGAACGAGCACGACACGAAAGAAGGATAGAAATATGCAGTTTTCCAAAAGATTAGACAGATTTGGAGAAGAAATCTTTGCAGCTCTGAATAACCGCCGTATGGAGCTGGAGCAGCAGGGCATGAAAATTTATAATATGAGTGTGGGAACACCGGATTTTAAGACACCGGAGCACATCAAAAAAGCGCTTGCAGAAGCAGCAATGGATGACAATAATTGGAAATACAGTCTTCGTGATCTTCCGGAACTGCTCGAAGCAGTCTGTACTTATTATAAGAAACGATTTGACGTAGAACTGACACCGGATATGGTCATGACTGTTTACGGAAGTCAGGAAGGTATGGGACATCTGGGCATGGCGCTTTGTGATGAAGGTGATGTGGTACTGCTTCCGGATCCATGTTATCCGGTATTTGCCGCAGGAAGTCTGATGGCAGGTGCGAAACCTTACTATTATCCACTGGTGGCTGAGCATGATTTCCTTCCATATGTAAAGGATATCCCTGAGGAGGTGGCAAAGAAAGCCAGATACATGGTTGTTTCCCTGCCGTCCAATCCGGTCGGAAGCATTGCGACACCGGGGCTGTATGAAGAAATCGTAGAGTTCGCGCGTAAGTATGACATTCTGATCATTCATGATAACGCATACAGTGACATTATCTTTGACGGAGCACATGGCGGAAGCTTCCTTTCTACAGAAGGAGCGAGGGAAGTCGGAGTGGAATTTTTCAGTCTTTCCAAGTCCTTTAATGTGACCGGTGCGAGAATCAGTTTTCTGGTAGGTCGTCCGGATGTGATCGCAGCACTTCGTAAATTAAGAAGCCAGATTGATTTTGGCATGTTCCTTCCGATTCAGAAAGCAGCGATTGCAGCATTGACCGGACCGATGGAGAGCGTACAGGAGCAGTGCGATATGTATCAGGAAAGACGTGATGCACTTTGTAATGGCCTTCGTGAAATCGGCTGGGATCTTCCGAATGGAAAAGGAACCATGTTTGTCTGGGCGAGAATCCCGGGTGGACGTACTGACAGTATGGCATTCTGTATGGAACTGATGGAAAAAGCCGGTGTTATCGTAACTCCTGGTGCAAGTTTTGGGCCACACGGAGAAGGATATGTACGTTTTGCGCTTGTACTGCCGCCGGATAAGATCCGTGAGGTGGTAGAGGCAATCCGCAGAAGCGGAATCTGAGAAAGCAGCAGGAGATACCTGCAGGCAGTTTGTTTTATAACAAATTAAAAACAGAATTTTACATAATCACAGTATATCTGACACAAAGTAACAGAGTGGAAAAGCAGATTTTCCCGATTTGTGTCTGTACTGTGATTTTTTTGTTTTTTAAAAAAAATTAATAATTATCTGTTGACAAACAATAATGACAGTGCTATCTTAACAGTATAGATGTTAGCACTCTTCATTATTGAGTGCTAACAAATAAAACGGAAAGGAACTGAGAGTATGGATGAACAGTTGACGGATCGTAAGAAACGAATCCTGAAAGCAATCATTAAGACATACATGGAGACAGGTGAACCGGTTGGTTCAAGGACGATATCCAAGGACGCCGATCTGAATGTCAGCTCAGCAACGATCCGGAATGAGATGTCTGACTTGACAGATATGGGCTACATCGTACAGCCACATACGTCGGCAGGAAGAATCCCTTCTGACAGGGGCTATCGCCTTTATGTGGATGAGCTGATGAAGGAAAAGGAAGACGAGATCGAAGAGATTCGTAATCTGATGATTGAGAAGACGGACAAGATGGAAAAGGTGCTTAAGAATGTAGCACGTGTCCTTGCTTCCAATACGAATTATGCAACGATGGTTTCGGTTCCTCAGTACAGCGGAAACAAACTGAAATTTATTCAGTTGTCCCGTGTTAATGAACAGCAGCTTGTAGCAGTGGTTGTATGTGAGGGAAATGTCATCCGTAATCAGATCATTGATCTGGATGAAGAGATGGATGATGAGACACTCCTGAAGCTGAATCTGCTTCTTAATACCAATCTGAACGGACTGCCGATTCAGGATATCAATCTTGGCATGATTGCCAGACTGAAAGAACAGGCAGGCATTCACAGCGGACTGGTTGCAAGAGTACTGGATGCAGTTGCAGCTACGATTCATGTTGATGAAGATGATCTGGAAATCTATACGTCAGGTGCGACGAATTTCTTTAAATATCCGGAACTGTCCGACAAGACGAAGGCGACTGAGCTGATTTCTACTTTCGAAGAAAAGCAGCAGCTGGTTGATCTGGTCAAAGAGCGGATGGCGGATGATAATACCGGAGTTCAGGTGTACATCGGAGATGAACTTCCGATCTCGACCATGAAAGACTGCAGTGTTGTTACTGCTACTTATGAACTGGGCGAGGGCATGCACGGAACAATTGGTATCGTAGGACCGAAACGAATGGATTATGAAAATGTAGTAAATAGTCTGAAGACCCTCAAGGTCGAACTCGACGAGGTATTCAAAAAAAATAAAAGTAACCAAGACAGCTAGCTGTCACACTGGAAAGGCGGTAGAAGAAACGTGTCAGAAACAACAAAAACAACTGGCGTGCAGGACGAAGCAGAGAAAGAAATCCCTGAGACTGAAGAACCTGTAACAGAGCCGGTCGAAGAATCGCCGGAGGCAACCGCAGGAGATAATCCGGAAGAGGACAAAGAAGCGGAAGCCACAGACGAGAAAGAAGCCAAAGGAAAGACATCTTTCTTTGGCAAAAAGAAAAAAGACAATAAACTGGAACAGCAGATCGAAGATCTGACAGACCGTTTAAAACGAAATATGGCTGAGTTTGATAACTTCCGTAAACGTACGGAAAAAGAAAAATCCAGCATGTATATCATCGGAGCGAAGGATATCATTGAGAAAATCCTTCCGGTGGTAGATAACTTTGAAAGAGGTCTTGCACAGGCAACGGAAGGTGATCCGTTTGCCGAGGGCATGGAAAAGATCTACAAACAGCTTACCACTACACTGGAGAGTTTGGGAGTAGAGCCGATCGAAGCCGTTGACAAAGAATTCAATCCGGATCTTCACAATGCAGTGATGCATGTGGAAGATGAATCTGTCGGAGACAACATTATTGTGGAGGAACTTCAGAAAGGATACACCTATAAAGGATTTGTAGTTCGCCACAGCATGGTTAAGGTTGCAAACTGACCTAGAGTACTTAATGAATACAAGCGATAGCGCAGTGTGAATTTAGTACGAAGGTCGTTCGAAGGAACTTAATGAGTCCGACCGTAGGGAGAGACGAATTTAGTGAATCGAACTTCCTTATTTCGGAGGGACACTTAAAGGTCGTTCGAAGGAACTTCCTTAATTGAATATTTAATAATCTTAGAATAAACAGGAGGAACATTATCATGGGAAAAATCATTGGTATTGACTTAGGTACAACAAACAGTTGTGTAGCTGTAATGGAAGGTGGACAGCCAACCGTTATCGCAAATACAGAAGGAGCAAGAACTACACCTTCAGTAGTCGCTTTCACAAAGACAGGTGAGCGTCTTGTAGGTGAACCTGCAAAACGTCAGGCCGTAACAAACGCAGACAGAACAATCTCTTCCATCAAGAGAGAGATGGGTACAGATTATCGTGTAACAATCGATGAGAAGAAATATTCTCCTCAGGAAATTTCAGCTATGATCCTTCAGAAACTGAAAAAAGATGCAGAAGGATATCTTGGAGAAACTGTTTCAGAAGCAGTTATTACAGTTCCGGCATACTTCAACGATGCTCAGCGTCAGGCAACCAAAGATGCAGGTAAGATCGCGGGTCTTGATGTAAAACGTATCATCAACGAACCTACAGCAGCAGCTCTTGCATACGGACTTGACAATGAGAAAGAACAGAAGATCATGGTTTACGACTTAGGTGGTGGTACATTCGATGTATCTGTTATCGAAATCGGTGATGGTGTTATCGAAGTTCTTTCCACAGCAGGTAACAACCGTCTTGGTGGTGATGACTTTGACCAGAAAGTTACAGACTGGATGATCGAAGAATTCAAGAAAGCAGAAGGTGTAGACTTAAGCAATGATAAGATGGCTCTTCAGAGACTGAAAGAAGCAGCAGAAAAAGCCAAGAAAGAACTCTCTTCCGCAACAACAACAAACATCAACCTTCCGTTCATCACTGCAACAGCAGAAGGACCGAAGCATTTTGATATGAACCTTACAAGAGCTAAATTCGATGAGCTGACACATGACCTCGTAGAAAAGACAGCAGAGCCGGTTCGCCGTGCACTGTCTGATGCTGGAATCACAGCTTCCGAACTTGGTCAGGTACTTCTGGTAGGTGGATCTACACGTATCCCGGCTGTACAGGACAAAGTAAAACAGCTCACAGGTAAAGAGCCAAGCAAAAATCTGAACCCGGATGAGTGCGTTGCACTTGGTGCCTCTGTACAGGGTGGTAAACTTGCCGGTGATGCAGGTGCTGGTGATATCCTTCTTCTGGATGTTACTCCGCTGTCACTGTCCATCGAGACAATGGGTGGTATCGCAACTCGTCTGATCGAGAGAAATACAACTATTCCTACAAAGAAGAGCCAGATCTTCTCCACAGCAGCAGACAACCAGACAGCTGTAGACATCAATGTAGTACAGGGCGAGCGTCAGTTTGCAAAAGACAACAAATCACTTGGCCAGTTCCGTCTGGATGGAATCCCGCCGGCACGTCGTGGTGTTCCGCAGATTGAAGTTACATTTGATATTGATGCCAACGGTATTGTAAATGTATCTGCAAAAGATCTTGGAACAGGTAAAGAACAGCACATCACAATCACAGCCGGTTCCAACATGTCTGACTCTGAAATTGACAAAGCAGTCAAAGAAGCTGCTGAGTTCGAAGCTCAGGATAAGAAACGTAAAGAGGGAATCGATACAAGAAACAATGCAGATTCCATGGTATTCCAGGTTGAGAATGCACTGAAAGAAGCAGGTGACAAGATCGACGCAAACGATAAAGCAGCAGTTGAGACAGACCTGAATGCACTGAAAGATCTCCTTGCTCAGACAGCAAACGCAGAAATGACAGATGCTCAGATCGCTGATATCAAAGCAGCTCAGGAAAAAATGATGGAAAGTGCTCAGAAACTTTTCGCAAAAATGTATGAGCAGACACAGCAGGCAGGCGGTCAGGCAGGCCCGAACCCGGGAGCAGGCGCAGGTGCAGCTCAGAGCGGAAATGAAGCTGGCTATGGCGATGATGTTGTAGACGCTGATTACAAAGAAGTATAATATATATAAATCATATAAATAAAATCTAAAACCTCAGATGCCATTCATGCTTGCATGGATGGCATTGGGGGATTATAATAATGTTTTGGTGTGGCGGATAGCTGCATAAGAGCAACAATGCAAATATAAAATATAGGAAAGAGAAAAGATGGCTGATAAAAGAGATTACTACGAGGTCCTGGGTGTCAGCAAGACAGCCAGTGATTCAGAATTAAAAAGTGCATATCGAAAATTAGCCAAGAAATATCATCCGGACGTAAATCCGGGAGACAAAGAAGCGGAAGCGAAGTTCAAAGAAGCAACAGAAGCATACAGTGTACTGAGTGATGCAGAAAAGAGAAGACAGTATGACCAGTTCGGTCATGCTGCCTTTGAACAGGGCGGCGGCGGAGCCGGTGGATTCGGCGGTTTTGACTTCAACGGTGCTGACATGGGTGATATTTTCGGTGACATTTTCGGAGATCTGTTTGGTGGCGGCGGAAGACGTCGTGCCAACAACGGACCGATGAAGGGTGCCAACTTACGTGCACGTGTAAACATTACCTTTGAAGAAGCCGTGTTTGGATGTGACAAGGAACTTGAGATTGTTCTGAAAGATGAATGTACGACCTGTCACGGAACCGGTGCAAAGCCGGGAACGCAGCCGACTACCTGTCCGAAATGTCATGGAGAAGGTCAGATTGTCTATACACAGCAGTCCATGTTTGGTATGGTTCGAAATGTGCAGACCTGTCCGGATTGTAACGGAAGCGGTAAGATCATCAAAGAAAAATGTACTTCCTGTCGTGGAACAGGTTACACATCTTCAAGAAAGAAGATACAGGTTTCTATTCCGGCAGGTATTGACAATGGACAGAGCATCCGCATTCGTGACAAAGGTGAACCGGGAACCAATGGTGGACCAAGAGGTGATCTGCTTGTAGAAGTAAATGTTGCCCGTCATCCGATCTTCCAGAGACAGGATATGAATATCTTTTCAACAGCACCGCTGACTTATGCACAGGCAGCATTGGGCGGTGAAATCCATATCAACACAGTAGATGGAGATGTTGCATACGAAGTGAAGCCGGGAACACAGACAGACACACGTATCCGTCTCAAAGGTAAGGGTGTGCCGTCCCTTAGAAACAAAAATATCCGCGGTGACCACTATGTAACACTGGTCGTTCAGGTTCCGACCAAACTGAATGAAGAGGCAAAAGAAGCACTTCGCAAGTTTGATGAAGCATGTGGTAATAAGCCTGCTTCTGAGTCAAAAGACGGATCTGAAAAATCAGAAAAGAAGAAAAAGAGCTTTATGGACAAACTCAAAGAGACTTTTGAGGACTAAATCTGCTAAAATAAAAGAAACTTTTCAGGAAAAGAGGGAAACCTCTTTTCTTTTTTTCTACTTTAATGTATATTAAATACTAGGGCTCAAATGCGCAAAAATTGCTCATGCCTGTATGAATAAAGTATTTGACCGTGAGAATGCAACAATTTTCTAGGATAAGACAGGAGATTACAATATATGAAATGGAACCGTTTTACCATTAAGACAAAAACAGAAGCAGAAGACATGATTATCTGCACACTTGCAGAAGTTGGTGTGGAAGGTGTGGAGATTCAGGATCACCAGCCACTGACCGAAGAAGATAAAGCACAGATGTTTGTAGACATCATGCCGGAAGGACCGGCGGATGACGGCATTGCTTATCTGAATTTTTATCTTGAAGAAGATGCAGATAAAGAAACCATTCTTCGTGATGTCAGAAATGCACTGGAAGAACTTCGCACCTTTATGGATATCGGCGAGGCGACGATTGAAGAATCTCAGACTGAAGATAAAGACTGGATCAACAACTGGAAGGAATTTTTCCATCAGTTCTATGTGGATGATATTCTGATCGTTCCGTCATGGGAAGAAGTAAAAGAAGAAGACAAGGATAAGATGATTCTTCATATCGATCCGGGTACTGCATTCGGAACCGGTATGCATGAGACAACACAGCTGGTGATCCGTCAGTTAAAGAAATACGTAAAGCCGGGTATCGAACTCCTCGATGTCGGAACCGGAAGTGGAATCCTGGGAATTACCGCACTCAAGTTCGGTGCCGGACATGTTGTCGGAACGGATCTGGATCCATGTGCGGTACCGGCTGTACAGGACAACAAAGAAGCTAACGATATTGTAGATGAAACATTTGATATGATGATCGGAAACATCATCGATGACAAAGAAGTGCAGGATCAGGTCGGATATGAGAAATATGATATCGTAGCTGCCAATATCCTTGCGGATGTGCTCGTACCGCTGACACCGGTCATCGTTCACCAGATGAAAAAAGGTGCTTACTACATCACCTCCGGTATTCTTGATGTCAAAGAAGAAGTAGTCAAAGAAGCTGTTGCAAAAGCAGGACTGACACTTGTGGAAGTGACAAGACAGGGTGAATGGGTCTGCGTGACTGCAAGAAAGGACTGAGACGATGCAGAGGTTTTTTGTAGAGCCACATCAGATTGATGAGGGTGCACATCAGATTCACATCCTCGGAAGTGATGTCAATCATATTTCCAATGTTCTGCGCATGAAGCAGGGAGAAGAACTGTGGATCAGTGATGGAGGCAAAAAGGAATATCGCTGTACGATTGAAGATTTCAGTTCAGACGAAGTACTTCTTCACATTATTTATGCACAGGAACCGGATTATGAGCTTTCGAGCCGCATCTATTTGTTTCAGGGCCTCCCAAAAGCAGACAAGATGGAATTGATCATACAGAAGGCGGTAGAACTCGGGGCATACGAGGTGATTCCGGTAGAGACGAAGCGCTGTGTTGTAAAGCTGGACGGCAAAAAAGCAGCCAAAAAGGTTGAACGCTGGAAACAAATCGCAGAAAGTGCTGCAAAGCAGTCGAAACGTATGCTGATTCCGAATGTACATGAAGTACTGACATTTAAAGAAGCATTAAAATATGCAGAATCCATGGATGTCCGCCTGATTCCGTATGAGCTTGCAAAAGGAATGCAGGAGACAAAGGAGATTCTTGCCGATATTCAGCCGGGACAGTCTATTGGTATTTTTATCGGACCGGAAGGCGGATTTGAAGAAAAAGAAGTAGAAACAGCAATCAGCGAAGGGGCAAAACCTATTACGCTTGGCAAACGTATCCTTCGTACAGAGACAGCCGGACTTGCAATTTTGTCAGTTCTGATGTTTCAGCTTGAGAAGTAGATAAAAGAGGAGATTTATGGAAGTTTATTTTGATAATTCTGCAACGACCAGATGCTATGATTCTGTAAAAGATATCGTAGTGAAGACGATGACAGAGGATTTCGGAAATCCGTCTGCCATGCATTTAAAAGGTGTGGATGCAGAAAAATACGTAAAAGAATCGGCAAAGACGATTGCAGGTATTCTGAAAGTGCAGGAAAAAGAAATTCTGTTCACCTCAGGTGGTACAGAATCAGATAACCTTGCATTGATTGGCGGTGCACTGGCAAACAAGAGAAACGGAAATCACATTATTATTACATCGGTAGAACATGCAGCAGTCAGCCAGCCGGCATCTTTTTTACAGGAACAGGGATTTGAAATCACCTATCTTCCGGTAGATCACGAAGGCAAAATAAAGATGAGTGCACTGGAAGCAGTTCTGCGGCCGGATACGATCATGGTCTCTACTATGCTTGTAAATAATGAAGTCGGTGCCGTGATGCCGGTAGAAGAAATTGCGAAGATGGTTCATGAAAAAAGCCCGAAAGCACTTTACCATGTAGATGCCATCCAGGGATTTGGTAAATACCGCATTTATCCGAAAAAGATGGGCATCGATCTTCTTGCAGTCAGCGGACACAAGATCCACGGACCAAAAGGTATCGGATTTTTGTATATCAATGAAAAAGTAAAGATCATCCCGCAGATCCTCGGAGGCGGTCAGCAGAGTGGAATGCGCTCCGGTACAGACAATGTGCCTGGAATCGCAGGACTCGGTGTGGCAGCTGCGCGGATTTATGAAAATCTCGACGAAAATGTAGAGCATATGTACCAGCTGAAAGAGCATATTGCAGAGGGATTATCTGAGATTGAGGACATCCGTATCAACGGTATGCCACTCCGTGAGGGTGCACCGCAGATCTTAAGTATCAGTGTCATGGGAGTGAGAAGTGAAGTGCTTCTCCATTCGCTGGAAGACAAGGGCATCTACATTTCTGCCGGAAGTGCATGCTCCAGTCACAAGAGAAAACCGAGTGCAACACTTTCTGCAATGGGAATGTCAAAAGACCAGATCGAAAGTACCGTACGGTTAAGTTTCTGCGAGGAAAATACAATAGAAGAAGCCGATTATTTCTTACAGACTATGAAAGAACTTGTCCCGATGCTTCGCAGATATTCAAGAAAATAAAACAACCAGTGTCGGAAAACACTGACAGAAAATTCAGGAGGAAATACCAGATATGATATTTCATGCATTTTTGATAAAATATGCAGAGATCGCCATCAAGGGCAAAAACAGATATCTGTTTGAGGATGCACTTGTAAAACAGATGAAACTGGCTCTCGAGCCGGTAGAAGGCGAATTTACCGTAACTAAGGAGCAGGGACGTGTTTACGTGTTCTGTCCGGAAAAATATGATTTTGACGAGGCTGTAGAAGCATTACAGCGAGTGTTTGGTATCGTTGGTATCAGCCCGGTTGTCATTTATGAAGATCAGGGCTTTGATCAGATGGCAGAAGATGTCGTTGCCTACATGAAAGCAAGATATCCGGAATACAAAGGTTCCTTTAAAGTATATACAAGAAGAGCAAAGAAATCTTATCCGATCACTTCTATGGAAGTCAGCGCAGCAATCGGTGAAAAAATCCTCGATGCGTTCCCGAATGCATCTGTTGATGTACACAATCCGGAAATGACACTTTCCGTAGAGATTCGTGACAAAATTTATGTATATTCTGAGACTCTTCCGGGACCGGGAGGGATGCCGATCGGAACAAACGGAAAAGCCATGCTTCTCCTTTCCGGTGGTATTGACAGTCCGGTAGCAGGTTATATGATCGCAAAACGTGGTGTCAAGATCGAGGCAGTCTATTTCCATGCTCCGCCGTACACAAGCGAACGTGCAAAACAGAAAGTCGTAGACCTTGCAAAACTGGTTGCACGCTACAGTGGTCCGATCCGTCTGCACGTTGTAAACTTTACGGATATTCAGCTTTATATCTATGATCAGTGTCCGCATGAAGAACTTACGATCATCATGCGTCGTTATATGATGCGTATTGCAGAGCATTTTGCACGTAAAGATAAGTGTCTCGGACTGATTACAGGAGAGAGTATCGGACAGGTTGCAAGCCAGACATTACAGAGTCTTGCAGCAACAGATGAAGTGTGTGAACTCCCGGTATATCGTCCGGTCATTGGATTTGACAAAGAAGAAATTGTTCAGATTTCCAGAAAGATCAATACATTTGAGACTTCAATCCAGCCATTTGAAGACTGCTGTACGATTTTCGTGGCAAAACATCCGGTAACAAAACCGAATCTCAAGGTGATTCACAGATCAGAAGAGAAATTAAACGAGAAGATCGACCAGCTTGTAGAAGAAGCGCTGGCGTCTACAGAAGTAATCGAAATTCAGTAAACAGTAAGAAAAAACAGCTTCTCATGCATATGCACAGAAGCTGTTTTAAAACTGTCTTACTTTCATGATCTCCTTAAGGAGATGATACAGATCACTCAATTACGTATGGCTGTACGATTGTCAGAATAGTATCAAGAGTGCTGCCTTCCGCATGGATATTCAGATTGATCGGTTTGGATAAGTCTAAACTGAAGATGCCCATGATGGATTTTGCATCGATTACATATCTTCCGGATACTAAGTCAAAGTCACAGTCAAATTTACTGATCTCGTTAACAAATGCTTTCACTTTATCGATAGAATTCAGCGAGATTTTTAATGTTTTCATTTTGAGAACCTCCCTATTTAGTGTTGTTATGTGATTAATCTTACCCGTACGCCTCTGAAAAGTCAAGGGAAAATCAGATGAAATTACGGTAAAATATTTGTCTGTATATATAAAAAATGTAACTATTCAGCAGGTAACTGTGAAGGTACTGAACAGTTATAAAAACAATAAAATCAGAATGCAAAGTGAAAATATCAGAAAATATATGAGGTTAAAAATATGAAAAAAAAGGTTGCCCTTCATAATCTGGGCTGTAAAGTAAATGCATACGAAGTAGAAGCAATGCAGCAGCTTCTCGAAAAAGCAGGATATGAGATTGTACCTTTTACGGAGGGAGCAGACGTATATCTGATCAATACCTGTACGGTCACAAATATCGCAGACCGTAAATCCAGAC
>CAKROE010000024.1 GCA_934371915.1 uncultured Blautia sp.
CCTGCTTGATCTGGAGCACTGCTCCAGCAATCTGGGTTCCTCCGATATCTACCTTGCTGATCGTGGTCTCATGTTTCTCTTCTACAGTATTAACAAATGTCACTCCGTTTTCAGGATAATTTACTGTTACTGCAAATTTTCCTGCTGCATCATTATAAGTAACATTAACTGTCACTATGAATTCTCTTAAATCATAAGTGATTCCATCACCAGCGCCTGACGGCGTCTCAGCTATTTTGTAATAATATGTATCTGCTTTGTCATAAGAAATAGAATCAAATTTGATCTTTCCATTTGCATCTGCTGTTGCAGTTCTTGTTACTCCACCGGCAATTGTCTGTCTATCTTTATCCACCTGTGTAAGAGTAAATGTGAACTTGCCTGCATAATCATTCATGTTGCCATTATGAAGTTCTTTTGTTGCTTCAATGTCTGCTGTACTCTTTTTGATATTGAAAACATCTAATGCTGATCCACCGGCAACTGTATTTAACACAGCATCAGGATATGCCTCTTTAAATTTCTGAACGATGTCATTATAATTTGCTTCATTCTCTTTAATGCAGAAGTAAACTATTTTGTCTGATTTTGCATAACCTTCCGGTGCCTTTGTCTCCTGATAACTATAAACTGTATCAAATTCAAGATTTCCAAAAGTAATACTTCCCTTATCATCAGTCTCAGCGTTAGCTACTTCTTCATCATTTGCAATGCCATCAATAAAGGTAATTTTCTTAAGAGAAAACTTTGCTCCCTGAAGTTTCTTCGTAGGCTCTGAAGAATCTTTCTTTTCAATTATAATGCTGTGGCGGTCTGCATCTGCCGAAGCACTGTGTCCCTGCAATGCATATTCCTTGTTGACACTGGATTTTACATTTTCCTCTCCCTTAAGAGATACACTGTTTTCTATTTTGATATGGTAATAACCATTTGCATCTGCCTTTATACCGGTCAAAACAGGATTAACAGTATAAGTAACTATTGCCGGTGTCTCATCCGGAATACTGATCGTAAGGACTCCATCTTCTATGGAATACGATGCACCATTTAATTTTTCTGATTTGTCCTTATTTGTAATCTCAATAGAACCAAATGTTACATTTGTCGGAAGCTTGTCCTGAAGTATAAGTTTCGTACCATTTTTCAGAAGTTTTCTTCCATCCTGATTAACTTTAATTGTGTAAGTTACTGTATCATTTCCTGTAACTTCCCCATTCTTTTCCAGAATTGTAGACCATATATCCTGTTTGGCACTGGTATCTCCCAGACTTTCATTACCACCTGCGTTCCATGATACATTATTCACATATACTGCCTGGTTAGCATTGTCACTGCTTGGAACAAATCTCTCCATTTCTGTTTTTACATTAATCTTGATAATCTGCTTATGAACATCTGGAATGCTAAAAGTAAGTGTCTGTCCGTCCTCGCCCTGCACTGGTTCAATATTCTGCTCTGGGGTGTTCTTTTCCTGACTGCTTCCCCATTTCTTAAATGTAGCAGAAACAAATTTCAGACCTTCCGGTAAGGTATCTACAATATTTGCCGTAGCTCCCTCCAGATCCATATCTCCTTCCAGACAGTTTTCTGAATTATTCAGATCCGGAGTGTTTGCATAAATAGTCCAATAAAGATATTTCTTTCCATTTTCATCATTGGACCATCCGGATTTAACAATATTATTCTTTATTGTAAATTCGCGATTAGCCCATGCCTCTTTTGTTCCCATATGGCAACTGTTATAAACATGGTACTTTGAACCCGGTGTTCCCATTCCCTGTGATTTATAGGTAATTGTAATTGGTTTATCAAACTTTCCATGAAACTGGATTTTCATGGCATCATGACCAACCATATCCTCAGAAACATTTACCTTACTATAGGAAACCGCATAATCATTAACATTAAGTGGCTGTCCATCATAAGTTATCTGCAAATCAACAGCATCTTCAAGAAAGACTGAATTCGCATAACCGCCATTCCAGCCCCAGTTTCCATTTTCATCACACCCATTAGCATTTGCTAAAATATCATAGAATACCGGATTTGTTACTGAACTTCCCGGAGTAAATGTCGCTGTCCAGGTAAACATGTTATTTTCATAGTTTTCAAGCGTTTTGGTCAGCTGATCCTCTTTACCCCGATTTTGAGATGTACCTGTCGCTCCATTAACATCCTTATTATCAAGTTTACCATTATTTGTAACACTTACTGTTACGTTTTCAGCCAAAGGTGTCTGCGGCTCAGTCGTATATGTAATTTCGAATTCTTTTTTGGCATCATCTCCCAATGTTTCAGAATTTGGGAATATTACTGTAAAATGCTTTCCATCATTATTCCAAGTTACAGTACATTTCTTTGTGATATCTTTTCCATCCTTTGTCTTTATCTTGAGAGTGTCGTGAATAAAGACCTGATTGTCAGGATCAGAAGTCATTGTATCTTCATATTTCTTACCTGACATATCAGCTTTAATTTCTCCATTATTTAAGCTGACTGTCCAGTTCAGTTGCTGTTTATTGGTGCCGTCATTCTGCACGCTCTTAGAACCGGTTTTCACAGATGCCCATACATCGACTTTCGTACTGCCACCTTCTGTATTTCCGGTTGCAGTCCAGTTTACTGTATTATCAAGCCCTTCTATACCGCCATTGTTTCCAACTTTGGTTTCATCTTTTATAGAAGCTTCATATGTAATTTCAGTTTCTTCATCTGCTTTGAGATCACCAAGATTAAGTGTAAATCCACCGTTTTCATTTAATGATGATACCCCTGCCGGATTCCCGTTAATTTTAATTGAATCCTTATTAATCGCAAGGTTTGATCCGGGTACGTCCGTTATCTGAACGTTTTTACAGTCGCGGTCTCTTTTCGGTACTTTAATTTTAAATATAATCTTTCCATCTTTTATTTCATAGCTCTTCGAAATGTTCAGATTAGGTTTTTCAATCTTAATAGTTGTTGTAGTTGATGTTCCCGGGAAACTGATATTAAGCTTGTTGTCCTCACCAACTTCATTCTGTGCTGCATTAAAATAATACCTGAAATTGCCCGAGATATGATCTTTAATGAAAAAGTCTCGGTTAAATCTTAATGTAACCTTCGGTCCTGATATATCATATTTTCCAATTATCTGATTTGCAGAGTTCTTCAAATCCTCATTTTGTACTGTCTTAAATCCGGTTATACTATTCGGTACTGTATAAGAAAATGTAATATTTTCAACATTCGGATTATTTCTTAATGCCTGCTGCAATGCTTCTATCTTATCATCATCCAGCACATAATCAGCTGCAAAATTAAATGCCTGCGTAATCTTGTATTCTTTATCTGGTTCATAAGCATCATCACCGATTTTGATCTGTATATTGAGAGATTCTACATAATCAACTAATGAAAACTCCTGTGAAAGATCGATGTCTGTCGGTGCTACTGCGTCCCCGCTCACGGCCTTCACAAATACAAACGGAGAAAATCCTTCTGTAGTAACATTCGCTGCAACTACTGCGCCGTTGCCGTCCTGTGATGCACTTCCTGCTGCAACTGCCTGTCCGTTTACGATATGAAGTACATATATATTAGAAGGAACTCCTGCGTCTCCGTTCATGGTAAGGATCGGGCTGTTGAATGACAGGCTGACATTTGCAGACTGATTGACTGCGATTTCCTGTCCGTTTTCTTCGAAGTGCATATCATATGCGGTTGCATCGAGAACGGTGAGTCCGTTGTTTGCTACCCACTGTGATACGGCTGCTTCTGCATTATTTACAAAATAATCGGAATCTACGCTGTACTGCTTTGCTACGAAAACAGCTTTGTCAGAAATCGGCTGTGACAGGGTAACGTTTGCGGTTGCATTATCAACTGCGCCACTGAACTGAGCCTTTGTAGCTGTCTCTGCCGGAGCCTCTGTAACAGCCGGAGCTTCTGTTGCCTGTGGTGTCTCCGTAACTGCTGCATTCTCCTGCGAAGCCTCTGTCTGCTCTGCTTCCTGTGCAGGTGCTTCTGTCGGTGCAGCTTCCTGTGCCGGAGCCTCAGTTGCCTGCGGAGCTTCTGTCACTTCTGCATTCTCCTGCTCTGCCGGTGCCGCCGGTTCTTCTGCTGCCGGTTGCTGCTCCTGTGCTTTATCTGAATCGGGAACAGATGCCTCCGGTTCACTCGCCTCCGATGTTTCAGCTACTGCCTCCGCGTCCTGATTCTGTGCTTCCTGGGTGTCCACTGCCAGTTCCTCCGCCAGTGTGGTGACACTGCTCTGCTGTACGACCATCAGAGCAACGAGGAGAAATGCTAAAAATCGTTTACCTTTTTCAAATTTTTTCATCCCTTCGTTCCATCCTTTCCTTATTGTAATTGAATTTATAATAACAAATATTCATATTTCGCAAAGCCTTCCCTTTCGCATTGACAGACTATGCATATGATATTTAAATATGATTATACAAAATATATTATAATTTCTTACGTATCGACAAACATGACCATTTTTACGCATATTTTCCCTTTTTTGCGCATTTTTGACATTGTATACACAAAAAAACAATTTTTTATAGGAAAATTGCCTATAAATTTGTGATGTACTGCACGACCAACACCTGTCCTTCCGGACGGAATTTCAGCAGTGCGCCACTTTTACGTGCATAGTTACTCACACTGACAAGTCCGTATCCATGACCGTCAACTTTGTCTGTTACCGGAAGTCCCGTCTCTTTTGAAATGTCCAGTTTTCCAAAATAATTATTCCTGATTTCGATGATGAGCTGTTCTTTTTTTGGCTCGATCCTGACAGATACTTTTCTTTCTTTCGAATCCGGAACTTTGCATACCGCTATAAATGCATTTTCAAGAAGATTGCTGAGCATAGTCGCAAAACCGAAATCTTTTGCCTGCTCAAACTCTGCCGGAACATCTATCTTGTAGGTAAAGTCAATTTGAGCTCTTTCAGCTTTTGCATGATAGATTCCGATAATGCCATTTACAATGGAATTTTCGCAGTACCGGATTTCTTTCAGGGATTCAAGCTGCTGACCTGACTTTTCCAGTAATTGGTATATCTCATCATACTGCCCTTCATCCAGAAGGCTTTTGATCAGCGCATACTGATGACGGAGATCGTGTCTTTGAATAGCCAGTAGTTTCTGGTGATTCCGCACGGTCCTCGCCTCATGCAGGATACCCTCCGTATATTTCTCCATAAGAGCCGACGCGTTGATTTTTTCTGTCTCATTTCTGGATTGTACAATACCGATGATCAGTGACACATAATAAAAGCCCATCAGAAGGAACACACATATAAGTGCTCCACAGATATTCGGCACCTCTGCAATAGAAACCGGCCACACAGTCATTCCATAAACCGTTATATAAAACAAAATCGGCATCAGACAGATACGGCTCCATTTCCTGTTCGCCATTTCCAGCTCCATAAGATAATTTTTTCTGACCGTACGTACAAGCAGATAGAGCAACATTGCATGAATCAATATCTGACATGTCAATGCCCGCGCCATGCCTCCATGGAAAACAAGAACCACTTCTGCAACCACATTTCCAATCATCACATAGTTTGATGAACAAAGTACTGTGAAAACTGCCCGCCAGTCCGGATATCTGCAAAGGAACAGAGCCGCTGCCTGCACAATAATAACCAACAGCAACACGTTAAGCAGCCCGTTCATATGCACCGCCGGGTCAAAATTCATATAATCCACAATACCCGTCAGGATAAATGCCGTTGCCGTTCCCATTATCACTTTCCGTTTTGGTTTCGTCAGCGGAAGAAACAGAATCAAAAAAGCAAGCTGAAAAATCATAGATGAGCGATAGATTAAAAATTCATTCATATGATTTCATCTCCAAACGTATAAGCCATATATCTGTTCTGCAGCTCCGTCTTGCGGCGCTTCGCGACCGGAATTTCTGCCCCGTTATCAAGCAGAACATAATTTTCTCGTATACATTTTATGTATTTCAAATTCACAAAAAATGATTTATGTGTCTGCACAAATTCCTTTTCATCTGCAAGCGGTGCAACCACCTCTTCAAAAGTTCCGTTACGTCTGCCTGCTTCGATTTCCCGTCCGCTTCGAAGGTTGTATCTTACATTTCTTCCTATATTTTCTACATAAGTAATGTCCATGACCGGAACCTTCTGCGGACCTTCTTCGCTCATGATATGTATATATTTCTGTGGTCTTGCATCATATAAAGTCTTGGTCATGTCGAGTGTTTTTTTCAGTTCTGTATACTCGACCGGCTTCGTCAGATATCCCAGTGCATGGATTCCAAAAGCATCCATTGCATATTCCGTAGTGGCAGAAGTATAAATTACCATCGTCTCGTCGCCTTTTTTGCGGATTTCACGTGCCAGGCTGATTCCGTCCCGCTCCGGCATCATAATATCCAGTATCCACAAATGATACATATCTTCTGTATGACTTTCCAGCAGGTCATTCGGACTGTGAAACGCCTCCACCACAATCTCACTGTCGGAATTATCATCTTTCCATTTATTTACCATATCCAAATTTAGACGTAAATCTCTTTCACTGTCATCGCATATTGCTATTCTGAACATAGACAATATTCCTCCTCCGGTGTCCGGGCTTATATAGTTTCGTCCCTTTAACCTCGTATCATCATTTTATCAAAAAAAGAACACCTTGTGTGAAAGAATAAACGAAAAGTTTACGAAACTCTCTTTCAACAAGATGTTCTTCTATATTTATATCTGTTTTACATGGAAATCCATCCAAATGCGTTCGCCACGGAGCTCAAAAGAATGATTGCCGCAAAGATCGGGCAGAGATACCGGATCATAAAATTAAAGACTTTCTTTCTCTTAAATGTGCCTTCGCCATGCAGAACTTCTTCTTCGATCTTCTTCACACCGATTACTCTTGAGATCAGCAGACAGGTCGCAAATGCTGCGATCGGCATCATCACAGAGTTTGTCAGGAAGTCAAAGAAATCCAGGAACTGCATTCCGATGATCTTCACGCATGCGAGCGGTCCGTATCCCAGAGAAGAAAGGCTTCCGAGAACAAGCATGATCGCGCCGACTACCAGTGTGGACTTCTGTCTGCACCATTTCAGCTCATCCTGAAAGGTTGATACAGCACTTTCTGTCAGGGCAATCGAACTTGTCAGTGCCGCACAAAGTACCAGCACAAAGAATAAAATTCCGATTGGGGTTCCCAGTCCCATGCTTGCAAAGACTTTCGGGATCGTGATAAACATCAGGGACGGTCCTGCCTGCAACATATCCGGATCTCCGCCTGAGAATGCAAAGACTGCCGGAATGATCATCAGACCTGCCATGATTGCGATCGCTGTATCAAAGATTTCTACGTTTGTTGTGGAACCTTCGATGGATACGTCTTTTTTCATGTAGGAACCAAAGGTTACCAGGATACCCATAGCGATTGAAAGTGAATAGAACATCTGTCCCATTGCTGCCACAACGGTCATCCATGAGAAATTCTCAATATTCGGTATCAGGAAATATTTTACGCCTTCCAGTGCTCCCGGTCTTGTCACAGAATAAACTGTGATCAGAACAGACAGAAATACCAGAACCGGCATCATAAATTTCGAAACACGCTCAACACCGTTACGTACTCCTGCATAAATAATTGCTACTGTGAATACTGCAAAAATCAAAAAACAGACTTCTGTGGATACTCCATTGGAAATGAATTCTGAGAAATATCCGTCTGTCGCAAGCTTCTGGCTGTTGCCCTTTACATATTCAATCAGGTATTTGATTACCCAGCCGCCGATGACTGAGTAATACGGCACGATCAGAATCGGAATGATCGCGTTGATCCAGCCGCCGAATGACAGCCATTTAGATTTGCCGAATTTGGCAAAAGCACCCACCGGACTTTTCTTCGTCATTCGTCCAAGTGCAGTCTCTGCCACGATCATTGAATAACCAAATGTCAGTGCCAGAATAATATAAATCAGTAAAAAAATACCACCGCCATATTTTGCCGCCAGGTACGGGAATCTCCAGATATTTCCCAGACCGACGGAAGCTCCGGCTGCGGATAGTACAAATCCGAGTTTGCCGGAAAACGTGCTTCTCTCATGATGCTGTTTTTCCATAAATCAGACCTCTCCTGTGATTATTTAATTCTTTTTAATTCGTATTCTCTGGTTCCAAGTCCGACTTTTTCTGCCTGGTCAAGAGTTGCTTTCCATTCGATGTTTGGATTGGAATCTTTGAAATGGTCATGGTGGCAATGCCATCCAGGCTCTGCCAGATGTTCTCCAAGCTGACTGTCTGCGATCGGTGTTGCCTTCAGACATGCATCTGCACATGCCTGATCCAGTGCAACCGGATCAAAACTTGCAAACATTCCGATATCCGGAAGAATCGGTGCATCATTCTCTCCATGGCAGTCGCAGTTCGGGCTGATATCCTGAACCAGCGCAATATGGAAATGCGGACGGCCATGACAGACAGCCTGCGCATATTCTGCCATCTTACGGTCAAGAAGTTCGTTTGCACTGCTGTTTGGATTGTATACAGCATCAAAACTGCAGGCTCCGATGCAACGGCCGCAGCCTTTGCATTTATCATAATCGATCACTGCTTTTTTGTTTACATATGTAATCGCATCACTGCCACATTCTTTTGCACAGCGACGGCAGCCACGACAGACTTCTTCGTTGATCGCCGGTTTTCCGCTTGCATGCTGCTGCATCTTTCCTGCACGGCTTCCGCAGCCCATACCGATGTTTTTCAGTGCACCGCCGAATCCGGTAGCCTCATGACCTTTGAAATGAGTCAGACTTATAAAAATGTCTGCATCCATGATCGCATGTCCGATAAATGCGGTCTTGCAGTATTCTCCATTTACAACAGGAACTTCTACTTCATCGGTTCCGCGAAGTCCGTCGCCAATGATAATCTGACAGCCTGTCGTAATTGTATTAAATCCATTGAGATTTGCACAGTCCAGATGTTCCAGTGCGTTTTTTCTGCTTCCCGGATACAGTGTATTGCAGTCTGTCAGAAACGGCATACCACCCTGCTCTTTACACAGATCTGCTACTACTTTGGCATAGTTCGGACGTAGGAATGCCAGATTTCCCAGCTCACCAAAATGCATTTTGATTGCTACAAATTTACCGTCCATATCAATATCTTTGATACCGGCTGCAATACAGAGTTTTTTCAGCTTGTCAAGCTGGCTGGTTCCGACCGGGCAGCGGAAATCCGTAAAATAAACTGTAGGTTTTTCCATTTTAATTCCTCCCGAGAGTTTTATATGTTTATAAAAGATTATCTCTTTTATACTTCATAAAGTCAAGAGGCGCTTTTATACCGGCTTGCAGGTGCATCCGATTCCGAGGCCATCCGGGCCGATATGACAGGACAGACCGAAGGAAAGCTTGTCGCACATAACTTCCATTCCCGGAAAACTTTCCCGGATCTGGTTTACCCATTCTTCTGTCACTTCATCGTCACTGCTGGATGCCGCCATTAGGTATACTTCTCCTGCTGCATATTCTTTCGCAAAATTTGTCTCCAGTTCTTCTTTCATGGCATCGATCATGACCTTACGTGACTTTTTCAGTCCGCGGCATTTCTGGTAGGTATCCAGTTTGCCTGTACTGAAATGCATGACAGGTTTTATATTCAGGACATTTGCAGCCAGTGCAGTTACGGAGCTGATTCTTCCGCCTTTTTTCAGGTATTCCAGTGTGCTGAGACCGATGTAAATGGTCATTTTTTCTCTGGTTTCCTCCAAAATCTTCTTGATCTCGGCTGCGCTGTATCCTTTTTCCACCATCTCTACTGCGTCAAGGACAGAACGGTGCATTGGTGTCGCCACACGGCCATTATCAACGACAAATACCTTTCCGGCAAATGCATCATCATTTGCCATTGCCACTGCTGCCATACAGGAACCGCTCAGCGCGCTGCTGAGAGGAATATAGACGATTTCCTCATATTCTTTCAGCATTTCTTTCCACATATCGATAACTTCCGCCGGGGACGGCTGTGAAGTGGACACATCCACGCCCTTTCGAAGCATGTCATAAAATTCCTCCCGGGATAAATCTACACCTTCACGATAAAGTTTCTCTCCGATATAAAAAGGCATCGGAAGAACTCTGATACCGAGTCGTTCTGCTTCTTCCGGTAAGATTCCGCTGTGACTGTCTGTCATGATTCCTGTTTTTTTCATATTGTTTCTGCTCCTTTGTATTTCCACTGTTCAAACTTCTTATAATGACTTGATGATCGGCATTACATAATCGATCATTTCTTCTGGTGTTTCTTTCATTTCATCCATGATCCAGCGCCTGGATATGCCATCCAGCACGCAGAGTTTTACAACCCATCCATATTTCTCTGCCATATTCGGGTCTGCTGACTCGACGGCTTTACGCTTTTCATGGATTTTTTCTCCGAGGCATTTTGTAAAAAGATCCATATTCAGTCCACGGATTGCCCACATTTCCTTATAATTCAATGATATCTGGTAAAAATAATTAAACAGATACTCCCGCAGTTTGCGCTCATCTGTCGTATCCAGCATCGGCAGAAATTCAATATTCAACTTCTCTGCGGTCGCATCTGCGATACTGTCCAATACTTCTGAAATGGATGCAAAATTTCTGTAAAAAGAAACCCTCGCTACTTTCGCTTCCTGCACAATGTCTGTCACAGTGATATCCAGATAGGATTTCTGTGTCATAAGACGGAGCAAAGCCTGCTCTATCTCACTTTTTGCGGAATGATTTTCTTTTTTGTTCATAATTTGTCTTCTCCTGACCCTTTTAACAGATCATTTATGTGGTTATGATGTTATATTTTTTGTATTTTGATTCATACATGTTACATTTTGTTTCATCAAGGAATTGTATTGTATCACCTGATAAAAAATGTGTCAACAAATCAAAGAGATTTCTTCTGTTTTTCTATTCTGAGTCAATAGACATCCTCAGTATCTTCTGTTACTATTACAAAATAAAACAGCTCGGGAGATGATGACTATTGAACAAGAAATTCAAGGAACTATTCTCGTATCTTGCAATCATAGCAGGTGCACTGATTGCCAGTTTTTCCGTCGCCTGCATTTTGCTTCCCAATGATGCAATTGATTATGGAACTGCCGGAATTGCAATTATCATAAGCCGGCTGACCGGTTATAATCTGTCTCTTTGTGTCTTTATTGTTTTTCTTCCGTTTCTTGCATCCGGCATTTTTCTGCTGGGAAAACATTTCTTTGCCAAAACATTTATTGGTTTTATCGTGTACACTTTTGGTCTTGCTTATTTTGAAAAAATCCCGTTTGAGCTTAATACAGAACACTTTCTGGCGGTTGCATTTGGAGGTATGATACTCGGCATCGGGCTTTCGCTCATCCTTCGAAACGGCGGTTGCATTGACGGTTCAGAGATTTTTGCCAATATTGTTGTCAATCGTATTTATAATCGAACAGGAAAAGATTACAGCATTTCTTATCTGTTGGTCGGATTTAATATCTGCGTGTATGTCGCTGTTTTTATCCTGATCAATCGTGATGCTGCCATGCTGAGCCTTCTCGTCTATATCATTGCTACTGCCATTATCGATCATTTCACCGACCACTATGAAGCACTTAAACAGGTAACGATCATAACAAAAGATCCCGAGGAAATCATAAAAGAAATAAAAGAAGATCTGAATAAGACTTGTACGATTATTAATTCTTCCGGTGTTATCGCCGGGGATAATAAAATGCTGATCTGCTATGTAAATTATTTTGAACTTCAACAGATTAAAAAGATTATTTCAAAAAATAAGGGGACTTTCAGTACCGTTTCCACTATCGAGGAAATCCTTCGGTAATGCAACGAGAGGGATGGAAATTACTCCACCCCTCTCGTTTCGTTAAACACTTTCACAAATAGCCTCAGCGTTGTAACATATTTGCATAAGTTTGTCTTTCTTCTGTCGGTATCTGAAGCGCATCCATCGCCTGTTCGATACTCCATCCCATACTTTCCATGAGATTTCGAATAGACGTGGCAATGCCCTCTACAATTCCATATGTTCTTCCTTTCGCAATCCCCTTCTGTTCCACCCCATCACTCAGATTACACATCTCTGACACCTCTCTTTCCAACTCCTGCGTCATTTTAATGTCAAACTCTTCCTGTAGGATTTCTCTCTTCTCTTTTGTACTTCTCTCCGATGATAATAATACTTCCAGAAGCTTTTCTTCTCGAACGTTTTGTTTTCTTACCGTTTCAACATATTCAGATAACCATTTCTCTCTTCCGTTGGTATCTGAAGTGCATCCATCGCCTGTTCGATACTCCATCCCATACTTTCCATGAGATTTTGAATTGAAATTATAATACCTCTCGTGATTCCTTTCGCAATGCCTTTCTGTTCTACACCATCACTCAGATTACACATTCCTGACACCTCTCTTTCCAACTCCTGCGTCATCCTAATCCCAAACTCTTCCTGTAAGATTTTTTTCTTCTCTTTCGTGCCTCTCTCCGATGATAATAATACTTCCAGAAGCTTTAATATTCCGGTCATTTTATCATCGACATCTCCAAGGCAAATAATAATGCCTGTCAGTAAATCATAATATTCTACGTTTTCGCCAAATTCTCCTATCAGATTTTCTTCCTGTATGGAATACTGATTTATCGTATTTTTTCTGTAATTCGGAGGGTTCATGCATATAAAGATACTGTAAACCTTCTTTATCTTCTCATAATGAGAATTCGCAAATTCTGTACCATACTGTGATGAAACCAGCCGACAGCAATAATACAGATTTCTCTTTACTATCGGGTATCCCGGATAAAAATCATTCTGCGCTTCCACATTGATAATCAGACTGATTCTCTCTCCTGTACCCGGCACAATGGCACGAAATCTGATATCATAGGTTACGGTTCCTTCATTAATGGTGCTATCTTCTGTATTTAGACCTCTTATCTGCAAGGATTCTGCTTCTTCATCCGTATGCACTGCTGCTTCTGAGATCTGTGCCTCGCCTTCTATGTACTTTGAAGCAATCTCCGGAATCTCACAATCCCTGTACTCTTCCAGACAGCTTTTCATGATCCATGCAAGAATTATCTTATTTGCAAGCAATCGCTTGCATGCTGTATCATATGCTGCCTTTTCTCCTGCGGTAGAAATCATTTTTGCTAATGTACTTTCTGCCCTCATCCACCACAAGCCTTTCTTGTTTTTGAACATTTTGTTCTGTATATATGATAGCACATAATTTTCTGTATGTGTATAAACTTTCTATAAATTGGCATTCCTGTCTGGAACTCTCCTGTTCCTCATGCTATGATGTCTGTATTCTTTAATCACGGAGAAATTTTATGACCAGATCACAGGCCTGCCGGATTCTTGGAGTCAGTGTTGCCGCAGACATGCAGGAAATCAAGAAAAGCTACCGGCAATTGATGCACAAAGTCCATCCTGACACGGATGCTTTACACAAAACAGAATACGATTACAGTGCGCAGGAAATTAATGAAGCATACGCGTTTCTGTGCAAATTCGGTGTCGGTCATAGCGGACATGCATCCCATACTTCCGCGTCCAGGGCTTCCACCAGATCAGCATCCCGCACTTCCACGTCCAGTTCTTCCGGCCCATCTTCTTCTCATACATCCTCCGATGCTTCGAAGAAAAAACGCTGGAATGCCCCGGTCAATCCACACGCTTATACCGAACGCAACATCTACCACTACGTAGAAGATTACGACTGCAGCATTATCGGAAGCTTTATTCTGGATACCGACAAATTTATCTGGAAACCCGAAGAAGACTTTCCGCTATTCCTGAAAAGTATCTTTGAATGCAGCAAAAAAATTCTGGATCAGACAGAACAGACCGGTGATGGCAGACCCAGTCTCTCTCGCCGCGGCGAAGTACAGGCAGAACTCACTTATCTTCTAACGCAGCAGTTCATCGATGCCTCCGAAACATTAAAGCTTCTGATCAAACCATCTGTCGGAAAAGATGCGGATATTTATCGTATTCCTGCTATGCTGGAGCTGTCTTTATCTGCCCCGGAACTTGCCGCCGGAGCCACCTTATATCCAGCATCCATCACCAGGCACCGCCTCTTTCTGAAATCCACTGCCGGGCAAAATGTCGGTTATCTTTCTTTCCACGATGACCGTCTGTATTATATCGTTATCCCCCTTCTCGAACAGCAGCGGGCACAGGTCAAAATCTGTGTTTCCGAAAAGCAGGAATCAAAAAAGGTCAGAAATTCCAGTCGCTACAGACACCTGGATTTCTGGCTCAAGGTTCCCCATGCCGCCACCGGGACCTTCCCGGAAAATATCTCATTACAGATTAAAAACCTGCTGGATGATTATATGCATTAATCATTCAGCAGGTTTCTTTTTCTCTGTTTACACAGAATTGTATTTATTTAGTTCCACACAAAAACTACTTTCTGCGTTTTACCTGAATCAAATAATCGAAAAGCTTCGTCCGCATCATCCAGATCATACAATTTCGTTGCAATTGCTTTCAGTGGTACTTTTTGGTCCAGAATAAAATCGGTAATCTCTCTCCAGTCACAACAGTTAAAATACCAGCAGCCCATCACATTTAATCTCTTATTGATAAACTGTGCACTTGGATCAATTGTGATTCCATGTGCTTCTGCAATAAACGCTACATTTCCGCCTTTCTTCGCACAATCCAGTGCCTGATTATATGCAATATTGTTTCCTGCACAGCAAATCACGCAATCTGCTCCACGTCCGCCTGTGAGTCTTTTAATTTCTGCAACTGCATCTACTTCTTTAGAATTAATGGCAACATCCGCTCCGAGTTCTTTTGCCAGCGCAAGTCTCTGCTCATTAATATCAGATACGATCACCCGTGCACCCAGAGCTTTTGCAATCAGTACTCCTCCCATTCCCATCGGTCCGATACCGAATATTGTAACAGTCTTTGTTGCGTTTACACCGATTCTCCTGCATGCCGTATACAGTGTTCCGGCTACGTCTGTAGATAATGCTCCTGTTACAAAGTCCATATCATCTGGTAATGGAAGACAGCATTCCTGAGGTACTACAATATAATCGGCATGTGCTCCATCTAATGCAAAACCAATGCATTTAAATTCCGGACAAAGAACAGTATTTCCTGAAAGACAATGTTCACAATGACCACAGCCAATCGCCAGATAAATTGCAACCCTATCGCCTTCTTTAACTTTATCTACACCCTCACCGAGTTTTTCTACAATACCACAAGGTTCATGTCCCGGTGTTATAAAACTTTCATCACCGGTATCTTCAAAAACTTTCTGTCCATGAAAACGATACAAGTCACTTCTGCAAAGAGCAGATGCTTTCATCTTGATCCTTACCCATCCTTTTTGCGGCTCCGGGATCGGTACCTGATGTAGTTCAATTGTATCTTCACATGGAATTTTAACTGCTCTCATAGTTTTTACCATACTTCACTACCTCCATGATCATTTCGTGTTATCGATATATTCCCAGTTTCCTGTTTCAGAAGATTTCTTGATAGCATCTACAACTTGACATACTTTAAAGCCATCATAGAAACTACAGGAAACAAGAGACGAATCATCATTTGCTATTGCATCAAAGAACGCTTTGTATTCTACACATTTCTGTTCTACATACCCAACACCAAGATCTGCCATAGGCCAGAGTTCTCCATTCGGATGTGCCGGTCCCATTTTTATAGTGCGGAAACCTCTGAGTTCATCGCCATCTGATTTAAATACAACCTGTACCTCATTCGGACGTTCTCTCGAGAATTTCGCAGCACCTTCGCTTCCATAGATTTCAATATCAAGCGTATCTTCCTGGCCGATACAGAACCGGCTTGACCAGAGAAATCCTGTTACACCAGATTCAAATTCCACAACAGATTTGGTATCATCATCTACATCAACTTTCTGCCTTCCCGTAATCTGATCTTTATCCGGAACTTTTGAAAGAAGTGCACCTGCTGCTACGTTTCTTTCTTTAACAAACGTACTGTTCAGACTGGAAACTCTTTTTATATTTCCTAAAAGATATCTTCCAATATCCAGCGCATGTGAACCGGTATCGCCTAAAGTTCCTGTTCCTGCTTTACTTGCGTCAAACCTCCACTGCATCGGAGCTTCCGGATCCATTCCCCAGCTCTGAATGTATCTCATCTGAATACTGTAAATTTTTCCGAATTTACCTTCATCAATCATTTTTTTTATAAATCGAATGCCCGATAACGCTCTGTTATTATGGCCTACTGCATGGATCACTCCTGCTTTCTGTGCTGCTTCATACATTTCCCATGCATCATCTGCTGTCATTGCAAGCGGTTTTTCACAAAAAACATTCTTTCCTGCTTTAATCGCATCCAGAACGATCGGTTTATGTAAAAAGTTTGGCGTAGCAACTACAACTGCCGTTGTTTTATCGTCTTCAAACAAATCATGGTAATCTGTAGCACTTCTCTCAAATCCGTAACGGATTTTACTCATCTCAGCAACCGCCGGATTAACATCTACAACACATTCTTTAGAAACATTTACTGCAGGCGGATAATAATATACCGGATAACTCTGAATTGCAAGAGTATGAAGTTTTCCCATAAATCCGCCGCCAATCATACTTAATCCAACATTTTTCATAGATTTGTGCCTCTCTTTCTACATATTCCGGATCATACTTTTTTCTTTCTGCTCTGAAGATTTCCAATTGCAACTGCAATAATAATGATAATACCTCTGACGATTTTCTGCTGACTTACACTTAAACCGCCCATAATAAGACCATTATTGATCATACCCATAAGTAACGCTCCGACAATGGAACCTAAAATATTTCCTGTTCCTCCTGACATTGCAGTTCCGCCAAGTACAACAGCTGCGATTACATCCATCTCTACACCTTCACCATATGTATATTTGGCAGCTTTTGTTCGTCCACAGTAAAGAAGTCCCGCTGTTGCAGAAAGAATACCGGAAAGAATATATGTCTGGATAAGAACTTTGTTTACCTTTACACCCGTGTATTCTGCTGCTGCAGCATTTCCACCAACCGCCAAAACTTTACGTCCGAATGCTGTATGATTTAATAAAATAATTCCCAAAATAAGGAATGCAAGAATCCAGAAGAAAAGTACCGGGATTCCTCCAACACTTCCATAACCGAAAATGTTGTTAAATGTATTATTATAGATTGGAACAGATTTCGTATTGCTGACCCACATGGATACACCGATAAACACGCCCTGCATACCTAATGTAACCAAAAATGGCGGGATCGTAAAAAATGTAATCAGTAATCCATTCGCAAGTCCTACCACAGCACCCATTGCAAGCGGTACAGCTACTCCAAGAAAAATATTATTTGTTGCGTTCAGAATCATCGCACTTACGAGACCTGCTGTCGGAACAATACCGCTGATTGTCAGATCGATTCCGCCAGTTGCAAGTACAAAGGTCATTCCAACAGCCATAACTGAAATTGCTGCTGTCTGACGAATAATGTTTAACAGGTTTGTAACGGAAAAGAACATTCCCCCAAGCCACAATGCAAAGATTGCTATCGCAAAAACAAATATGATGTAAACCATATACTGTGTAATATCTACCTGTTTCTTTTTAGTTCTGGATTGCATTCTGTAATACCTCCTCATTTATCATGTCTTCCCGTTTGAGTTCACCACTGATCATTCCTTTATGGTAAACCAGAACACGGTCACAAACTGCCATAATTTCTGCCAATTCAGATGAAACAAAAATAACGCTTTTGTTTTCTTCCGCAAATGAACGAATCATTTTTACAATTTCACCTTTCGCTCCAATGTCTACACCTGCGGTAGGTTCATCCATAAGAAGCAGCTTTGGATTCGTCTCAAACCATTTTGCAATAACGATCTTCTGCTGGTTTCCTCCCGATAACTTCTGAATTGGAAGTTCCACACCATCAGAAACAACTCCATAATGCTCAATACACTGTTCTGCCATTTTCTTGCATTTTTTATTGTCCAGAAAAATTCCTTTTTTAAGCGAGTTCAGATTCGGAAGATTTAAATTCTGTTTTACAGAATGGGATAAAATAATTCCCAGTCTGCGTCTGTCCTCCGGAATCAGTGTAATTCCCTTTTCAATGGCATAAGATGGATCTTTTAAGTCAAGTTCTTCTCCATCCAAAATAATTTTGGCGCCATACTGTTTTCTAAGTCCAAACAGCGTTTCCAATGTTTCTGTTCTGCCGCTACCCATCAGGCCAATCAACCCCAGCACTTCACCTTTTTTAACTTCAAAAGATACTTCATTTTCATTTCCTTTCCATGTAAGATTTTCAACCTTCAACATCGTTTCATTACTTACCGGCACTTTTCGTTGTTTATACACAAAAGAATTAACTGCATTTTCACCCATCATATCTGTAATGATACTGTCCAGTGTCATTTCTTTTGTCGAAGCGGTCTTTACAATCTCACCATTTCGCAGGACTGATATTGTATCTGAAATTTCAAGAATTTCTTTCATTCTATGTGATATATAAACTATAGAAACACCTCTGCTCTGAAGTCGTCTCATAATCTTGAATAAAAGCTTTGTTTCTTCATCTGTCAGAGACGCCGTAGGTTCATCCATAATTAATACTTTTCGTTCGACCGATAATGCTTTTGCAATTTCAACTAACTGACATACACCTACTTCCAGTTTTTGAATTTTTTTCGTAACATCAACATCTATTTCCAGATCTTTAAGCAATGCTTCAGCATTCTTTCTCATCTCTTTTTTGTTGAGAAAGCCTTTTTCTTTTAACTCATGATTTAAATAAATATTTTCTTCTACTGTGAGTGTCGGAATTAAACTTAATTCCTGAAAAATCATACCAATTCCACATTTTTTAGAATCTTCTGTGCTATTAATCTTAACTGGCTGACCATCTATTCGGATTTCGCCGCTGTCACAACTATATACACCTGTCATTATTTTCATCAATGTCGATTTTCCTGCACCATTTCCACCTACCAGTGCATGTATCTCGCCTTTTTTCAATTGAAAATTAACATTTTTTAATACAGAGACTCCACCAAATCCTTTGCATATATTAATCATTTCTACCGCATAATCGCCCATTCTTTCACCCCTTTTTGTGAATGGCTGGCAGTTTTACATGCCAGCCATTTCCATACTCTTTTTATTTAGAGCCAATATTTTCATTCCAGAGATCAACGATTGCAGAATCCGGCTCTGTATTAAAGATTGTTTTATATGCATCAAGAAGATTTTCACTTGTAACACCCATTGTCGGAGTTGCAATGTATCCACTTCCGAGGTCTTTATCAATCAGTGCATAAAGTGCAGACATCGCGATTGCATTTCCATCTTCATAGGATCTCGGAGAACCGATTGCTTTAATCATTCCATTTTCTGCCATAATTCTTGCAGAACTGTCTCCAAGATCTACTGTAGTAACAATCAAATCATCTCGGCCTACTGCGACTGCTGATTCGATGATCTGTTCTGCCGGTGAATCCCATGTTGCATAGATTGCATCTACATCCTGATACTGTGCCAGAATTGCATCGCCTACGACACCTGCCTGGTTAAAGTCTGCATATCCCTGGTCTGCAACTACTTCAATGTCAGGATATTTTTCCATAACATCACGGAAAGCCTGATCCCTCTGATTACATGTCCAAACGTCTGCATCGTAGTATGCAATACCTACTGTACCTTTATAGTCCAGTAAATATGCCATATATTCTGCTGCAAAACGACCGTTTCCATAATAATCAGTACTTACAAGTGCTGCATAATCTTTTCCTGCTTCAAATCCTGTCGGTGCGCATTCAAAGAATACCAGTTTGATGCCTGCATCTCTGACCTGCTCAAAAATCGGAACCATTGCATTTACATCATATGCAATTGAAATGATCAGATCCGGACTCATTGCCATAACTGTTTCAAGATTTGTAATCATTGTGTCTACATCACTTTCTCCATCTGTTACCGCAATTACATCAATGCCATAGGATTCCAGAGTATCTTTGATCAGATTTGCTTTTGTTACATTTACATCGTTATTTAACATATGCATACAGATTGCAACACGGAAATTTCCATCTTTAATTTTCTGTACTTCTTCGTCTGTCAGAGAAAGGTCTCCTGCGAGTTCTGCAAGATCTCCTGCTGGGCTGAGTCCATAAATTTCATTGATATCAAGCACAGGTTCTTCGCCATTAGAATCTGCTTCTTTTACTTTTTCCAATTTAACGGCTTCATTATCTTCTACTGTATCTGCATAAACAACGGCACCCATACCTGCTACCATAGACACACTTACTGCTGCACTTAATAAAATGCTCATTAATTTTTTCTTCATAAAAAACCTCCCTGTTCTCAAAAAATGTTATAATTCCCCATATCTATAATTTTGGTAGATTAATACTGATTTCCATGTTATGATAAAGATGTATTTACAGCTGTGAACCACCTTTAATGTGACGAGGTGCCACTGCGATTTTTCCCAGAATCGCATACTGTGATGCATGACCTGCTGCTGGAATATTGCCCGGTACGCAATGAATAGTTGAATAAGCAATGGTCGCAAACTTTATTGCTTCTTTATATTCCGGTGGAATGCCGATTTCAGCAGAGGTTGTTACTTTAATATTATCCGGTACACGTTTCTGAATCTCTTTCATAATCTGAGGATTCTTTACTCCACCACCACTTGCATAAAGTTTGTCGGTAGATTTAATAATATCTTCCGGTACATTTTCTTTCATACTTCTTGCAACTGCTTCTCCTGTAAATGCACACGCTGTAGCAAGGAGATCTTCTTTTGGCAGGGCACTGAACTTCTGAATTGTTGCTTTAATGTATTCTTCACTGTAGTCCTGTGACCATCCGGAACGCGGTACAGGTCTGTCCCAGAATGGATGATTCATAAAATGATCCATCAGACCTTTGTCTACTTTACCGGATGCTGCAATCGCGCCGTCTTTGTCATATTCCATTCCAAACAAAACTTTACACATATAGTTTGAAATAATATTTCCAGGGCCGGTATCAAATCCAAACATTTTTCGTCTGTCTGCATTTGCAACATGCAGGTTTGCAATACCACCAATGTTTAATGTCATTGTATATCCCGGTTTATCTCTGAAAAGAATATAATCCAGATATGGCATCAATGGAGCGGCTGCACCACCAGAAGTGTGATCTGCTGGACGAAAATGTGTAACAGTATCAATATCTACTAGATTGGCAATTACAGATGTATCACCCATCTGTGTTCCACATGGATAATTTCCTGACAGCCAGCGTCCTACCCAGTCATCTTTTTCTTCTTTCGTCATTTTTGCAATAGCCGCATGATTTGGCTGTTCCTGATAGATTGTCTGTGTATCCAGTCCGAGAACTTTTATATCCTTTGAATTGATATTATTTTCTTTCATAAACTGAGCTGCTTTTTCTGCAAAAACTGCTCCACACAGATAATTAAGGCGATTCAGTCCAATCATATCCACCTTATTTACAAATGCATCCTTAACAATGTCTGCCACTTCCTTAGGCCACTCATACGATCCTCCGCAGATAAAACGTGGGGCTTTCGGGAAACCGTCTTCCGCCATTTCGGTTTCAGCCAGAATTACATCGATTCCATCAAATGAAGAACCGCTGTTCATTCCCATAATTAAATCCATTTTTCTTCCTCCTTTTTTGCGATTTCTATTTGTAATCCTCACGGAATTACGTACATTATTTTGGTGCTGTACAGGATTTACGAATGATAAGTTCCGGTTTCAGTTTCTTACATTCATAATCTGTCGTCTCCTCAGGTTCACCGATAAGATCAAATAATCGTCGGGTTGCCTGTTTGCCGATTTCGGTAATCGGCTGCTCAATTGTTGTGATATCAAGAAGTTCGTTATACTCTTCGTCATCCCATACCAAAAGCGAGATATCCTTTGGAATCTGCATTTTTCGCTCTTTCAGATCAAGCAGTACACCACTACAGAGACTGTTATTCAGAACATATAATGCTGTAACATCCAGATGTTCTTCTAAAAAGTTGTGACATACTTTTCTGCTCATTTTATCTGACAGCTCATCTACGCTTGCAATAAGCGAATCATCAAATTCTACTTTTGCATCTGAAAGTGCCGCCCTATATCCTTTGATACGTTCCTGCACTGTTGAAAAATTTGATGTCGCAATAATTCCGATTTTTCTATGTCCCATCTTTAAAAGATATTGTGTTGCATCATATGATGCTTCAAAGTTTTCACTTTGTATTACATCGCGATTAATATCCGGAATATTTCTGTCGACAAACACAATTGGCAATTTTCCAATATAGAATTCCCTGTATTTCTCATCCATACTGCCGTCTGCTCTGTAAGCCGACATCAGAATTACTCCATCTACTTTTTTGCTACTTAAATCTTTCAAATGCTTTATTTCTTTTTCGATATCTTCGTGTGTCGTACAGATCAAAACATTGTATCCTTTTTTTTGCGCTTCTTTTTCTACCGCATATACAAGTGCTGTCGAATAAGTATTTCGAATACTGCCAATGACAACCGCTATCGTCTTTGTAGACTGTGATCTTAATCCTCTTGCGATAAGATTCGGCTGGTAATCCAACTGTCTGACAGCTTCCAGTACTCTCTCTTTTGCTTTATCCGATACGCTTCCGTAATTCCCGACAACTCGACCTGCGGTTGCTCTGGAAACACCTGCTAATCTGGCAACATCATCAATTGTAATTGTTCGTTCTTCACTCATATTTATCACCTCGGATAGTTTGAGAACGTTCTCAAATATCTTTAAAAATAATAGTTGATTGCGTTCTTGTCTGATAATTGAGAACGTTCTCAACTGATGGCTTTATCATATATTTTTTGTCTAAATTTGTCAATGGATTTTTTTTATGTTTTTAATGTTTGTGCATTATATATAATTTGGAGAATAAAATTTCTGCTATATTTTTTCAAAAAAAGAAAGCGAATTTTCTCAACTTCTCCGATCATAAAACCAGATTTTCTATTTTGAATACCCCCAAATACAGTAACTCTATCTGCGATTCACGAGATTTTAGTTGCCGGGTGACTGGTAAGTAAGCAAGTTTGATGAGAGTCCACTAATTTTCAGTTATTGGATGACCGACAGATGTGTAAGTCTGATGAGAGTCCACGAATTTCCTGTTATTGGATGACCTACAGGTGTGTAAGTCTTATGAAGGTACACGAATTTCCTGTTATTGGGTGACCAACAGGTGTGTAAGTCTGATGAGAGTCCACCAATTTCCTGTTGTTAGGTGACCGACAGGTAAATAAGTCTTATGAAGGTACACGAATTTCCTGTTATTGGATGACCGACAGGTGCGTAAGTCTGATGAAGGTACACGAATTTCCTGTTATTGGATGACTAACAGGTGTGTAAGTCTTACGAGAGTCCACAAAATCACCAAAATTTGTTGATCCATGATAAACTAAGCATCTTACAGGTCATTTCTTTCCTTTACTTCGCCAGCTTTTTCAACTGATATACATCGTTCCTCCGTGCTTTCAGAAGTGGAAGCTGTTCGCGGATTTCATTCTCATAATCAAGATCGACTTCACCGATCAAAATTCCTTCTTTTTCATCGAGTATGTCCACGACTCTGCCCCAGGGATCTGTAAATATGGAATGTCCCCATGAAATATATCCTGCTTCCGGGTTACGTGCCGGGGCGCAGCCCAGCATATAGATCTGATTGTCCAACGCACGCGTGCGGAAAGAAAGTTCCCAGTGTGCCGGTCCGGTCGTCATGTTGAATGCTGCCGGTACGAAGATCATTCCTGCTCCGTCATTTACCATCATGCGTGCAAACTCCGGAAAGCGGATGTCAAAACAGATCATCACACCCATCTTTCCAAATTCCGTATCAAATACTGTCCCACTGTTTCCCGCAGTAAGCGTATCGGATTCTTTAAAACTCTGCCCACCTTTTACATCAATATCAAACAAATGTGTCTTTCGGTGTTTGCCGATCTGCATTCCATTTCGGTCAAAAATATAACAGGTGTTGTACACATGACCTTCTTCATCTTTTTCCGGCATGGAGCCTGCTACCAGATAAATATTATATTCTTTTGCATAAGCAGAAAGAGCTGTCCACACCGGACCGCCCTCTTCTTCTGCATACTCAGGAAATTTTCCTGTCTCGTAAGGACAGCAGAACATCTCCGGCAAAACAACAAAATCAATTTTCTGATCTCGCATCTCTTCCAGATAGCGTCTGACCGCCTTTACATTTTCCATTTTGTCTTCTACTGTCGGCATCTGAATTGCCGCCACACGAAATTTGCTCATTCTACATACCTGCTTTTAATAATGCTTCAACCGCTATTTTGAAATCATACAGTTTATCAATATACTCATGAATAATAGTCTGACAATGCTCTTTCACAATCACACCATCATAATCATGTGCCAGTTGATTTCTGACTTTAAGCATTTCTATCCATTCATCCCCTGTAATCAGATTTGCCTGAAAAGACTGTTTCAACACTTCTCTGGGAGATTCCGCAACAAATCCGGTTATCGCATAATATTGGAGCAAAATGTCTTTCATAACTTTCCATGCCAGATCGAATGTAATGCTAAATTTTGCACTGGTTCCACTGAGCACAAATGAATCTGATAAATCACGTTGTCTGGCCTCTGCCAGAGAATCCAGCGAATTTTTAAATGATTCAAATCTCCTTATAAATTTCTCGTCCATACTCTTTAATATCCTCCAACAATAACTGATTCTTACAAGTGTCGAGATCAACAAGGTCAATTTTATACAATGTTGGAATATCTTCCAGTTCCTCCTGTAATTCATAAATATCGCATGAAGCCACTCCTGCTACTGCAATATCAATATCACTGCGCTCTGTTGCAGTGCCTTTGGCTCTGGATCCAAATAGGATTATTCTTTTTGCACCATAATTTTTACACCGTTGTGTAATTTCCGCTATAACTTCCTCAACTCGCATAACTTTCTCCTTATCTTTTCTCATTATAACAGATTTTGAATTATTTCTGAAACAGAATTATCCCAGGAATCTCAGTTATCTGTCGACTGTTTTCGACAATTACATAGAACTTTATGTGCTATACTTTTCATAATCAATATGCTTGCCTGGGCAGTTGGGGGACGTGCTCTCATCTAATCTGAGCCTTACAGAAAGGATGATTATTATGAGTACATATGAAGAATTGCAAATCATACTTACTACCGCATTACTAATTGTAGCAATTTTGACTTATACACATAAGAAATAGCCGTCCTGCTCTCTGGTAAAGTTTAGGAACGGCTATCTCTATGATAACTTAGTATTTATTTCGCCGGGTCAGGTGATGGCACTCACCTTCCGACTGCCTTGTTAAACATATTATATGCTATTACCATATTTTTTGCAATCAATTTTTATTCTTTTACCGCACCGGAGGTCATACCGCCAACGATGTATTTCTGACCGATCATATAAACAATAACAACAGGAATACAGGTCAGTACGATATCTGCGAAGATATAGTTCCAGTAGCTCTTGTTCTTTCCGAAGAACTGATAAACAGCCATAGTCATCGGGAAAAGTTTTCCCTTGCTGGACAGATACAGAGGTGTAAGGAAGTCGCTCCATACTGTCATGAACTGCAGAATAAAGCAGGTTACCATGGTTGGTTTCAGAAGCGGCATGATGACCTTGAAGAAAAGACTCATCGGGCCGGCGCCGTCAATAACCGCTGCCTCATCCAGTTCTACCGGTATCGAAACAATAAAGTTTCGAATCGTAAATACACAAAACGGTATCATCGCACTCGTAAATACCAGGACAACACCGACACGGGTATCGTTCAGATGAAGTGTTGTCAGAACTCTTACCAGAGTTACATAGTTGACCGGGAAAAACAGTCCGCAGAGGACGAAATAATACAGGAATGTATTCAATTTTATTCTGTTACGGCACATAACAAATGCTGCCATCGCACAAAGAGTAACACCAAGGGTGGTTGCTACCAGTGCATAGATCAAACTGTTTGCAAATCCCTGAATCAGATTACCTTTCTTAATAACTTCCGCGTAGTTTGAGAATACCCATTCTGTCGGAAGGGAAAGGCTCATTCGTGCTGCCTCACCTTTGTTCTTGAAGGAGTTGATCAACACCATATAAAACGGAAGAACAACCGTCAGGCACAGAAGAATACATACTACATGTTTCAGTATTGTCTGAACATTTTTTTTCATTACTGCTGCACCTCCTGTTTACTCATTGTCTTGACAATAAATACACCGATGATCGCTGTAATGATCAGAAGGATCGTATTTAATGCAGAAGACATTCCGTACTGACCTCTGGAGTAGAGCTGGAATGCATAGGTTGTAAGAACCTCTGTTGCATGTCCCGGACCGCCATTTGTCAGAACGTAAACAATATCAAATACTTTCAGACCATATGTGATACCAAATACAAGGTTGATCATAATAGATCCTGTCAGCATCGGCAGTGTGACATAACGAAGTCTCTGCCAGAAATTTGCACCGTCGATCTGTGCTGCTTCATAATAAGATTTCGGGATCGTATTTAATCCGGCAAGGAAAATAGTCATGACATAACCAATGCCTCGCCATGCGTCAACTCCGTAAATAGATTTCCATACAACACCCAGATCCGACAGCCATTTCTGTTTCAGGATTGCATCCCTTAATATGTCTTTAATTATACTTTCTTAATGAGAATATTCCTCTTTTTTCTTCAGTAGAATTTATACTTTCTTACGATTTTTTGTGTATTTTATATAAATTTCCCTTTTACAAACATATTATTTTCATATGTTTTAACAGGCAGGCTTTTTTTCTGTACTGCCTGCGGCATGATACAATTTCTTACGTGGCAGGTATCCTTTTGCAGGATTTTTCATTATAAAACCCAGATAATTCTTTGTATTTTTCTATAGGACAAATCCTTTAATGTGGTAAAATATTAAAATTTTCCATTGACAGTGTGTTTTTCCAATGATAAAATTGAAAAAAGCGGCGGAGGCGTCAGTTTTTTGTAAACTGCGCCTTTTTTCGTTATTAAATCGAAAAGGAGTGTTTCTATTATGAAAAAGATGTGTTATTTATTAACTATGGGATTACTTGCAGGAAGTCTTACCGTTCCTGTATTTGCAGCTACTGATGCTGATTCCGCATCTGACAAAAAATGGGTCATTGCTACAGATACTGTATTCAAACCATTCGAATACACAGATGACGACGGAAACTTCGTAGGAATTGACGTTGATATTCTTGATGCTATCGCAAAAGATCAGGGATTCGAATACGAACTGAAGAGCCTTGGATGGGACGCTTCTATTGCAGCCTGCCAGGCCGGACAGGCTGATGGTATGATCGCCGGTGCATCTATCACAGATGAAAGAAAAGAGAGCGGCTGGCTGTTCTCCGATGGATATTACAATGCCACACAGTCCATGACAGTACAGAAAGATTCCGATATTAAGGGATTTGACGACCTGAAAGGCAAGACTGTAGGTGTTAAGACAGGTACTCAGGGTGCTACTTATGCAGAAAGCCTGAAAGATGAATATGGATTCAACATCACCTATTATGAGGATTCACCGACAATGTATCAGGCTGTTCTTGGCGGACAGGTAGTTGCCTGCTTTGAAGATACACCGATCATGGCATCCTCTATCAAAGATGGTGACCTTGCACTCCAGATCCTGGAAGACACTGCAAATGAAGGTTCTCCTTACGGATTTGCAATCTTCAACGCTGACAATCAGGAACTTCTTGATATGTTCAATGCCGGTCTGAAAGACATCAAAGACAGTGGCGAATACAACGAGATCATCGCTAAATACCTTGGCGAAGACGCTGTTCCGACAGAAAAAGCTGAGGCAGACGCTGACGCAACCGAAACACCGGCTGCTGACAAAGAAGCTGCTGAATAATTTTTAAGGCTCAGATCTTATCAGATAAACTGATTTAAAACACTACACGAATTACAGGGCTGCTGCATTTTGTGGCAGCTTTGTTTTTGAAAGGAGTTTTCCATGATCCAGATTATAACCAGATATGGAAATCTGCTGCTTCTTGCTATGGGACAGACCTTACTGCTTGCACTGTGTGGTCTGTTTTTTGCCTGTATTCTGGGTATGTTTTTTGGCCTCTTAAGCGTCCTGAAAAACAAAGTATGCAGAATCATATCTTCTATTTTTGTTGACGTAATCCGTGGTGTCCCGATGATCGTTCTCGCGTATTTCATCTATTTCGGTGTTCCATACTGCCTGAACAACATGATGGGCTTCAGCTTTACTCTTACCGCCCTCCAGGCCGGTACTGTCTGCCTCGCCCTCAACTGTGGTGCTTATATGGCAGAGATTATCCGTGCAGGTATCCTGTCCGTAGATCCTGGCCAGATGGAAGCAGCAAGAAGCCTTGGTCTTCCATATTCCCGTTCCATGATCCGTGTTGTCCTTCCACAGGCAATCCGTACCATGATTCCAAGCATCATCAACCAGTTCATCATTACCCTGAAAGATACATCCATTCTTTCTGTTATCGGCTTCCCGGAACTGGTCAATACCGCAAAGAACGTTGTTGCCAATTCTTTCATGTCCTTCCAGACATGGGGTATCGTTGCAATTATGTATCTGATCGTAATCACGATCTTATCCAAAGTAGCAAAAATCGTTGAAAGGAGACTGAACCGTGGCCGTAAATAAAGAGAATGTCAAAATTCATGTATCACATCTGAAGAAAAACTTCGGTTCTCTGGAAGTATTAAAAGATATCTCCACCGACATTCATGAGGGCGAGGTAGTCGTTATCATCGGACCTTCCGGAAGCGGAAAGTCTACTTTTCTCCGCTGCATGAATAAACTTGAGGAAATCACTGCAGGTGAAGTCGTTGTAGACGGTACAAACCTCACTGATAAACACATTGATATCAACAAAGTACGTGAAAACGTAGGTATGGTGTTCCAGCACTTTAACCTTTTTCCGCATATGAATGTCACTCAGAATCTTATGCTCGCACCTGTAGAACTAAAAAAAGCTACTAAGGAAGAGGCTAAGGAACGTGCCATCCACATGCTGAAGAAGGTAGGCATGGACGACAAGGCAGATGCTTATCCGGAACAGCTTTCCGGTGGTCAGAAACAACGTGTAGCTATCGCACGCGCGCTCTGCATGACACCTGACATCATGCTTTTCGACGAACCTACCAGCGCCCTCGACCCGGAAATGGTCGGTGAAGTTCTGCAGGTTATGAAGCAGCTCGCCGCTGATGGTATGACAATGGTAATTGTTACTCACGAAATGGGCTTTGCCCGTGAAGTTGCAGACCGCATAATTTTTATGGATGGTGGTTATATCGTAGAAGAAGGTACTCCACAGGAAGTGCTCCTGAGCCCAAAAGAACCACGAACCATTGACTTCCTGAATAAAGTACTGTAAGGAAAATAAGTTCAGCCGCTGCATTCGCAGCGGCTGAACTTTTAATATGCAGAGATGAAGCTTCCATCTTCGGCTTCTTTGCGACGCACTTCTTTAAATCCAGGTGCTTCCTCATAAAACCTGTCCTATCCCATCTCCACCTTTTCAGTGAAAAACCGTCTGTACAAGTACCATGTACAGCACCGTTCCTCCACCGATACTGAGAAGTGTGTTCTTTTTCCATTTATGGATCCATACGATAAACAAAATCGCGATTGCTTCCGGCAGCCCGTGAGTGCTGCTCGCCGGCACATCCTTGAGACAGTAGATCACAAGAAGACCGATTGCCGCATAAGGAAGAACCGTTCCCAGATATTTGACAAACTCCGGTGGATTTTTTCCTTCCGGAAAGATGATAAACGGTATAAAACGTGTCGCCATTGTTCCAAGAACAACTGCTGCGATTGTAATGATTGCCTGTGTCGTTGTCATCGTCATTTCGCCTCTGCCTCCATCGTTTTCTTGCTGACTTTACGTTCCGCGGTAAAACAGATGATGATAAATGCCATCGCCGGAACAATGAAATTACTGCTTCCGAAAATCAGAAGACAGATTGCAGAACAGATCAGCCCCACCAGCGCCGGGCGGTGATCCCTCGTCTCTTCCCACTGATTCAGAAACATGACGACAAACAGTGCAGTCATGACAAATTCAATTCCGCTCGTATCAAAATGAATCACATATCCAAGCAAAGCACCGGCAGTAGCCGCAGCTACCCAGTAAATCTGATTCAACAGATTGACAAAAAACATAAACCATCCACGGTCCACATCATCCGGCGGTGTCACCGTGCAGTTAACAGTAAACGATTCATCACACATACCGAAAATCAGATAGAATTTTTTCCAGCCGGTGTTTTTGTACTTGTCCAGCATGGAAAGACCATAAAATAAATGTCTGGCATTGACCATCAGTGCCAGAAAGAATGCTGCAACCGGACTGAAGGCCGACAGCAACAGATTCGATGTTACAAATTCCATAGAACCAGCAAAGATAAACATACTCATAAAAAACGGATACCATACGGAGAAGCCCTTACTCTGCATCATAAATCCATAGGACATTCCCAGAAAAAGGAATCCTATACCTATAGGAATCGTATATGGAAATGCGGCTTTGAATGCTTTTTTCTTCATTTGCAAAATTACTCCTTGACATTTCATATGTATATGTATATATTTTATATATAAAATTTTTATATATAATTATTTTACATATTATTTATGGAGGTGATCGGATGTATTATCCCGTATCAGCATTACTTATAGAGTTTCTGATCCTGTCCGTTGTAGAATCACAGGATTCCTACGGATATGAGATCAGCCAGACCGTCAAGATCGTGGCTGATATCAAAGAATCCACTCTATATCCCATCTTGAAAAAGCTTGAGAAAAACGGTTATCTCACAACCTATTCCCAGGAATTTCAGGGACGTAAACGCAAATATTATTCTATCACTGATTCCGGTAAAGAACAACTGGTGTATCTCAATAAAGA
>CAKROE010000025.1 GCA_934371915.1 uncultured Blautia sp.
GGTTGGCGGTGTGGCATGCCATACGACAGAGGATTTTGTATCTATAGCAAAGACTCTGGATCGTGCGGCAAAAACAATCGGCGTAAACTTTATCGGTGGGTATTCTGCTCTGGTATGTAAGGGTATGACACCTGCAGAAGAACTTCTGATTCGTTCTATTCCACAGGCACTGGCAGTGACAGAACGTGTATGCAGCTCTGTTAATGTAGGTTCCACAAAGACCGGCATCAATATGGACGCGGTAAAACTAATGGGTGAGATTGTTCTTGAAACTGCAGAAGCATCCAAAGAGCAGGATTCTCTTGGTTGTGCGAAGCTTGTAGTATTCTGTAATGCACCGGATGATAACCCGTTTATGGCAGGTGCTTTCCATGGTGTGACAGAAGCAGACTGCATTATTAATGTCGGCGTCAGCGGTCCTGGCGTAGTTAAAACAGCGCTGGAATCTGTTCGTGGTGCTGATTTCCAGACCTTATGTGAAATGATCAAGCGTACAGCATTTAAAGTAACACGCGTGGGACAGCTTGTTGCACAGGAAGCGTCAAGACGTCTGAATGTACCGTTCGGAATTGTGGACCTTTCTCTTGCACCGACACCGGCAATTGGTGACAGTGTGGCAGAAATTCTCGAAGAGATTGGTCTTGAAAGAGTGGGAGCACCTGGAACGACTGCAGCACTTGCACTTTTGAATGACCAGGTCAAAAAAGGCGGTGTTATGGCAGCACAGGCTGTTGGCGGCTTGAGCGGTGCGTTTATTCCGGTCAGTGAGGATCAGGGAATGATCGATTCTGTAAATCTTGGTGCACTGACACTGGAAAAACTCGAAGCAATGACCTGCGTCTGCTCTGTAGGTCTTGATATGATTGCAATTCCGGGAGATACAAAGGCATCTACAATTGCGGGTATCATTGCTGATGAATCTGCGATTGGTATGATCAATCAGAAGACAACTGCAGTACGTGTGATCCCTGTTATCGGTAAGGGAGTAGGAGAGACAGTAGAGTTTGGCGGACTTCTCGGATATGCTCCGATCATGCCGGTCAATCAGTTCTCCTGTGATGCATTTGTAGAGCGTGGCGGACGTATCCCGGCACCGATCCACAGCTTCAAGAACTGATACGAAACAAGAAAACATCTGATCTGTACAGAATCAAATTATAATAACAAATCCCCTGAAGGATATATTTCTGAAAATCTCGGAATATCATCTTTCAGGGGATTTTTTGTGCCCAAATTATTGAAAATCCTTTATTTATCATAATAATTATGATATAACATTATATATGTTAAAATATAAATTCTAAGTTATAAACATATAAACAGGAGAATATCAGCATGGAATACCTGGAAAAAATGCTTGGTGTGTCAGTAAAATATCATCGTTGGAAAGGTGAATTGGAATTACCATATTACATTACAGAACGATATGAAATGAGGCTTGTGGAACTTGATAAAACCAAATGTATTTTCCTATGGCCAAAAGACAAACTGAATCAGATTGTTTCTTTGAAGAAGCAGCTTCGTCGTATCCAAATGGAAGAAGCACTGCCTGTAGTTTTTGTTATGGATACTATAGATTCCTATCGAAGGACAGCTTTTATTAAAGCACATGTCCCGTTTATTGTGCCGGACAGTCAGATCTATCTGCCATTTATGGGTACCTGTCTTGAAGAAAAGTACCGGCAGGAAATACGAAGCGTGGAAACATTACAGCCGTCCACACAGCTACTGCTCTTCTACTGGTATTATACATGCGAAAATTGTATCTATATGAACGATGCAGTAAAAGCACTGAAATGTTCTGCAATGACAATAACGCGAGCTTTTCGACAGCTTGAGGATACCGGATGTTTTGAGGCAGGAAAGACAGGTGTGCAGAAATATCTGAAAGGAAAGAGTTCACCGGATGAGATTTTACATAAACTGGAACCGTATCTGATTTCACCACTGGCAGAAATAATTTATATTGATAAAGATATTATACAAGACGGCATAATAGCAGACACGGAAGAAGAGAAAAATTATCCATCCTATGCAGTAAATAAAAAAGGCTTTTATTATACAGGCAGCCATGAACTTTTGAATGCAGAAACACAGGCGGAAATTCAGCTCTGGAAATATGATCCGGCAATACTTGCGGTAAACGGTCGTGTGGATCCTCTGTCGCTGGCACTCAGTCAGAAAAAACCTTTGTTCAGTTTTATAAAAAATGATTGACATTCACAATTTCCTGTGGTAAAGTAAAAAACAACAAAACCGATGAGGAAGAAGAGTAAATAATCCTGTATCATTCCAGAGAGCAGGCAGTGGTGGAAGCTTGTATGAAGCAGATTATCGAATGGCCTTCCGAGGGCAGCCCGAAATGATGATTATGAGAGTAGGCGCTGACGGGAACCGAACCCGTTATCAATCAGGAGTGTATGTTTGTACATGAGAAAGTGGACGATACGTCAATTTGAGTGGTACCGCGATAATAAGAATTTATTACCGTCTCAAGCATAGCTTGGGACGGTTCTTTTTTTCTCATGGCGAATAAAATGTAGAAAGAGAGAGGAAAAAGACTATGAAAAAAAGAATGTTAGTAATCGCAGCAGCAGTAGCAACCAGTATGATGATGGCTTCCCCGGTAAGGGCGGATGACTTTAAAGTAGGTATCTGCAATTATGTAGATGATGCTTCCCTGAATCAGATCGTAGACAATATTCAGTCCCGTCTGGAAGAGATCGGAGAAGAAAAAGGTATTACTTTTGATGTATCTTATGATAACTGTAATGCAGATGCCAGTGTTATGGAACAGATCATTTCCGATTTCCAGGCTGACAATGTAGACCTGATGGTTGGTGTAGCTACACCGGTAGCAATGCGTATGCAGTCTGCAACAGAAGGAACAGATACACCGGTTGTATTTTCTGCTGTTTCCGATCCGGTTGGTTCCGGTCTGGTAGATTCTCTGGAAGCACCGGGAGCAAACATTACCGGAACAAGTGATTATCTGGATACTTCTTCTATTATGAAATTGATCCAGGCACAGAACCCGGATGTAAAGAAAGTCGGACTTCTTTATGATGTAGGACAGGATTCTTCCACAACAGCAATTCAGGAAGCAAAGGATTATCTTGATGAAGAAGGTATCGAATACGTTGAGCGTACCGGAACGACAACAGATGAAGTTCAGCTTGCAGCAGAAGCACTCATCGCCGATGGTGTGGATGCAGTTTTCACACCAACAGATAATACCATTATGACAGCAGAGCTTTCTATCTATGAAAAATTCATTGAAGCAGGTATCCCTCACTATACAGGAGCTGATTCTTTCGCACTGAACGGTGCGTTTGTTGGATATGGTGTTGACTACGCAAATCTCGGACAGAAAACAGCTGATATGATCGCTGACATCCTTGTAGATGGAGCAAAACCATCCGAAACAGCTGTTGAAACATTTGACAATGGTACTGCAACTGTGAACACAGAAACATGCGAAGCTCTTGGCCTTGATTTTGATACTGTAAAGACAGCATTTGAGCCGCTTTGCACACAGGTAAATGAAATTACTACTGCAGAAAGCTTTGATGATGTAGAAGCAAAATAAGGTTGCTATAACCAATAAAACCAATTGGAGGAAATTACCGTGACAATTGCAACAATGCTCTCTCTTGGAGAGACTGCCCTGAAGCTCGGACTGATCTGTTCGTTGACAGTTCTTGCCCTGTTTCTCAGTTATTCTATGTTGAATGTCTGCGACCTTTCCACAGACGGCTGCTTTACTTTTGGCGCCGCTGTGGGAGCTGTAGTAGCTGTTAGCGGACATCCGTTTCTGTCCATTGTAGCAGCAATGGCTGCCGGAGTTCTTTCCGGTTTTGTAACTGCAATTCTGCAGACAAAACTCGGTGTGGACAGTCTGCTTGCCGGAATTATCGTAAATACGGCTTTATATTCTGTAAATATTGCAGTCATGGGCGGCTCGTCCCTGATCAATATGAACCGTACAACGACAGTGTTCAGTATGATGAAAGATACACTTTCAGGAACCCCGTTAAAAGGCAGAGAAGATATCATCATTGCAGCCATCGCAGTGATCCTCGTAATCCTGTTTCTTGTATTTTTCCTGAAAACAAGACTCGGTCTTGCAATCAGAGCAACAGGAAATAACTCCGATATGGTAAAATCTTCTTCTATCAATCCGGTATTTACAACAGTTATTGGTCTGTGCGTGGCAAATGCTTTTACCGCACTTTCCGGATGTCTTCTGTCTCAGTCACAGAAATCCGTAGATATCAATATTGGACAGGGTATGGTCACCATTGCACTGGCATCCCTTCTGATCGGTGGCACGATCCTTGGACATGGTGGAATCTTTGCAAGGGCAGTGGGAATGGTACTCGGTTCCTTTATTTTCCGTCTTGTATATACGATTGCGCTCCGGTTTAATATGCCGGCATTTATGCTGAAACTTGTATCTTCTGTCATTGTTGTTCTTGCGATTTCCGGTCCTTATCTGAAAAAACAGTGGCCGCAGATCCGACGCAGGATGACACACCAAAAAGGAGGCAGATGATCCATGTTAAAAATCAGCCATATTTCAAAAACATTTAATCCGGGCACTGTAAATGAAAAAAAGGCGCTGGAAGATTTTTCACTCGAATTAAAAAAAGGTGATTTTGCCACGATCATCGGTTCCAACGGCGCCGGTAAATCTACATTTTTTAATGCGGTCTGCGGGGATTTCCTTACAGATTCCGGCTCGATTGTTCTGGACGGAGAAGACATTACGTTTACTCCGCAGCATGTACGTGCCAAAAGCATCGGACGTCTGTATCAGGATCCGATGAGAGGAACAGCTCCGGGAATGACAATCGAAGAAAATCTTGCACTTGCAGCCGGCAGAGGCGGCTGGCTTTCCCATACGACCAAACAGGAAAAAGAGCGTTTTCGGGAAGAATTAAAGAAACTGGACATCGGACTGGAAGAACGTATGAGTCATCCGGTCGGGCTTCTTTCCGGAGGTCAGAGACAGGCGCTGACACTTCTTATGGCAACAATGAATCCGCCGAAACTGCTTCTTCTGGATGAGCATACTGCAGCACTTGATCCGGGAACAGCAGAAAAAGTACTGAATCTGACCAGACGTATAGTAGAAGAACATCAGCTTACCTGTCTGATGATCACGCACAATATGCAGTCTGCAATCGATCTCGGAAACAGAATCTTAATGATGGATTCCGGTAAGATTGTTCTGGATATTGGGGGAGAAGAGAAAAAGAATATGACAGTTGAGGGACTTCTTAAGAAGTTCAGAAGCGGAGCCGGGAAGGCTCTTGATAATGACAGAATCCTGCTGTCAGAATAATATCAAATAGCAGAGCAGCCATCATCGAGAGGAAAGAGATAATTATTTCCAAATCGATGACGGCTGTTTTTATTTTGTATATTTATTTAAAAAATAACCAACTGTTTCTGATATTCATGAACAAATTTCTGGTCATTTTTTTTGCAGAGAAGTTTCTCATAAAGATTGGATGCTGCTGTTGTCTCGCTCAGGAGTCGTTTTCCGGATTCATCGAGAAGTGCATCAGCGTCGGCAAGTTTTGTAAGCATTGGAAGGGCACTGTTTTTTTTAATTTCTTTCAGAAGTGGGCTGCTTTCTTTGCGAAATCCGAGTACACGTGCATAAGGAACCGTGAGAGGTGCTTTACGTATCTGTAAGATTGCGTGAAGCAGTGCACGTTGAATGCGTGTCTGGGTAAGCTCTTTTGTTTTCAGAAGAGAAGCGGCCTGTGTGAAACCGGAGATTTCATTTCGACAGTTTATTATGCGTTCTGCAAGATCTCCCGAAACATCCAGATATTGCGAAAGAGATTCTGCGTCTGCATACATGATTCGATAGATAAGAAGATCATCCAGAACTTCTTCATTCAGGTATCCATTGTTCTGCAGAGAAGAAACAAAGAATGAGGAAACCTCATCCGGAACCTGTGCAGAAATCTGAGCAATCGTTTCCTGTGTGAGATCGGAATCTAAAAGATCGCGGATAGCAGAAGCAGAGGCGAAGGGGACATTTTTGCCGGAAATGTCAGCGGATACAGTATGGGCAGAAGAAACAGCGGTAAGCGTATCGTGATACCCCATCCCCTGACGTTTCAGTGTAACTGGTTTTATATTACTTTTGAGCCGATTTAAAGCCTTACAGTATTCAATCCCGAGAATGTTGTTGGGTGAATTTAAAATCTGTGTGATCTGATTCAGAAGCGGAGTCAGAACGCCATCAAAAGTATCGCCTGTGAAATTATGAGGATTTTTAAAATATTCCACCAGTGCCTGACTGCGTGCTGACGGGAAAGAGCAGCCTGCGCTTAAAAAATTTTTCAAAAACAGACGGTATTCTTCGGGCTCGCTGACAAGAACAGCAGCCAGTTCCTGCAAAGCAGAAACTTCACCATATTCACTACCGAAGCAGAGGTGGTCTATAACATGTAGTCCATCCAGCATAGAGACAGCACCCATAGCAAAAGCTTCCGCACTGGCTGTGCTCACCGATACCGGCAATTCAAGCACAAGATCCGCGCCACAGCGCAGTGCCATTTCTGCCCGCGCGTGTTTCGGGAGAAGTGCCGGTGTACCTCTCTGTACATAGTCGCTGCTCATGGCAACGACCACATAATCTGAATGAAGTCCTTTTTTGCAGTAATCTATCTGGTATTTATGTCCTCTGTGAAAAGGATTATATTCTGCTATGATTCCTGTTACTTTCATATTGCCATTGCCTGCCTCCTTCTTTTTTGTATATTTTTGCTGATTTCGATATTGTAGCACAGTGCCGGAAGCGCGACAAGGTTATCACTGAAATACGGAGCACAGAATTTTTCGTCATTCTGTCAGGATTGCACGTCAAAAAATACCACTCTTTGGAAGAATCTCCTTGTCAACCACTTGAAATGCACGAAAACAGGGGGTATAATAATTCTAGCTGTGAGATCATGTTTCAGACTCTCACGCGGTCATTTGACCGAAATAACGAAAGGAGCCATTTAATCATGGGATTTGTTGATTTACTCAAAGAAAGAGCAAAAAAAAGCATCAAAACTATCGTACTGCCAGAGACAGAGGATATGAGAACTATCGAGGCAACTGATAAGATTCTGAAAGAGGGAGTTGCCAAGATCATCCTCATTGGTAACGAAGAAGAAATCAATAAGAAAGCTGCTGAAGGCGGATTCGATATCTCCGGAGCAACTATCGTTGATCCTGAGACATCTGACAGAACTCAGGCATACATTGATAAATTTGTAGAACTGAGAGCTAAAAAAGGTATGACACCTGAAAAAGCAAAAGAGATCCTTCATACTCAGTACCCATACTATGGTGTAATGATGGTAAAAATGGGTGATGCAGACGGTATGGTATCCGGTGCATGCCACTCTACAGCAGACACACTTCGTCCATGTCTGCAGATCCTGAAAACAAAACCGGGAACAAAGCTTGTATCCGCTTTCTTCCTGATCGTAGTTCCGGATTGCGAATACGGCGCAAACGGTGCATTTGTATTTGCTGACTCCGGTCTGAACCAGAACCCGACTCCGGAAGAACTTTCTGCAATCGCAGCTTCTTCTGCTGAATCCTTCCAGCTTCTTGTTGAAGAAGAGCCAATCGTTGCCATGCTTTCACACTCCACAAAGGGAAGTGCAAAACATGCTGACGTAGACAAGATGGTAGAAGCTACAAGAATCGCAAAAGAAGAGCATCCGGAACTCAAACTTGACGGTGAATTCCAGCTTGACGCAGCAATCGTACCGAGCGTTGGCGCATCCAAAGCTCCGGGCAGCGAAGTTGCAGGTAAAGCAAACGTTCTGGTATTCCCTGACCTTGATGCAGGAAACATCGGATACAAACTTGCTCAGCGTCTTGGTAAAGCAGAAGCTTACGGACCTGTTACACAGGGTATCGCAAAACCGGTCAACGACCTTTCCAGAGGATGCTCTGCAGATGATATCGTTGGTGTTGTTGCAATTACAGCTGTACAGTGCCAGGCTGAGGACAAATAAGCTCTACATATCTGAATCATATCGAATAGGAGAATATTAAAATGAATGTATTGGTAATTAACTGCGGAAGTTCTTCACTGAAATATCAGCTGATCAACTCTGATACAGAAGACGTTCTGGCAAAGGGTCTTTGCGAAAGAATCGGTATCGACGGAAGACTGGTTTATCAGAAAGCCGGACTTGACAAAGAAATCACTGAATGTGCTATGCCTACTCATAAAGAAGCTATCCAGTTCGTTCTGGACGCTCTTACAAATGACAAAACAGGCGCAATCAAGAGCCTTAAAGAAGTAGATGCAATCGGACACCGTGTCGTACATGGCGGTGAGAAATTCGCAGCTTCTGCCGTAATCACAGATGAAATGATCGCAGCAGTAAAAGAGTGCAACGACCTTGCTCCTCTTCACAACCCTGCAAACCTGATTGGTATCGATGTATGCTCCGAACTGATGCCGGGCGTACCGCAGGTTGGTGTATTTGATACAGCTTTCCATCAGACAATGCCTGCAAAAGCATATCTGTATGGACTTCCGATCGAATACTATAAGAAATATAAAGTAAGAAGATATGGTTTCCACGGAACCTCCCACAGCTTCGTATCCAAACGTGCTGTTGAATTCCTCGGACTTGATAAAGATAACTCCAAAGTTATCGTTTGCCACCTTGGAAATGGTTCTTCCATCAGTGCTGTAAAGAACGGTAAATGTGTAGATACAACTATGGGTCTTACACCACTTGAAGGTGTTGTAATGGGAACACGTTCCGGTAACATTGACCCGGCAATCGTTGAGTTCATCGCAAAGAAAGAAAATCTTGACATCGCAGGTGTTATGAATGTCCTGAATAAGAAATCCGGTCTTCAGGGTATGTCCGGAGTCGGCAGTGACATGCGTGACATCAGAGCTGCAATTGCAGACGGAAACGAAGACGCAAAGAACGCTTATGATGTACTTTGCTATGGTATTGCTAAATTTGTTGGTGGCTATGTAGCAGCCATGAACGGTGTAGATGCAATCGTATTTACCGCTGGTATCGGTGAAAACGTAGGTGCACTTCGTAAAGACATCTGCAACTACTTCGGATATCTTGGTGTTGAGATCGATGACAAAGCAAATGATACATTCAGCGAAGAAATCGTTATTTCTACTCCGAATTCTAAAGTTAAAGTTGCAGTTATTCCTACCAACGAAGAGCTTGCAATCTGCAGAGATACAGTAGCTTTAGTAAAATAACAAGTTATAAATGGATCAAAAAGGGCTTGTCGATGGCAGGCCCTTTTTTCTTACTATTGTCAGTTACCGTAACATGAAAATAAATCATAAACCGATGGAAAGAAATATGGGGGGTTGAGGCATGAAAGTATTAAATTTTGGTTCTCTTAATCTGGACTATGTGTACCAGGTGGAATCCATTTTGATTCCCGGAGAGACACAGGCATCAAAAAGCAGACAGACCTTTTGTGGCGGTAAAGGCCTGAACCAGTCCATTGCACTGGCAAAGGCCGGAATTCCTGTGTATCATGCCGGACTGATTGGAGAGGGTGGCGAACCGCTGCTTGAAGTATGCAAAGAGAACGGTGTAAATACAGAGTTTATCAGGCAGATTCCGGGGCCATGCGGTCATACAGTCATTCAGGTTGACCGGAATGGTCAGAACTGTATCCTCCTTTTTGGAGGCTCAAACAGAAGTATGACAAAGGAATTCGTAGATTCAGTTCTGGATTCTTTTGATGAGGGTGATATCATCCTCCTTCAGAATGAAATCAATGAACTGGACTATATCATTGACCGTGCATACAAAAAGAAAATGATGATCATTCTGAATCCGTCACCTTTTGACAGCGCGCTGGAAAAATGTGATCTGACGAAGATAAGTCTTTTCCTGATGAATGAGATTGAAGGATTTCAGATTACCGGAGAGAAAGAACCGGACAGAATTCTTGCAAAAGTAAAAGAACTTTATCCAAAGGCAAAAGTCGTTCTGACACTTGGGGGCGATGGTTCCGTATATCAGGATGAAACAGGAATTTACCGACAGGGAATCTTTAAAGTAAAGACTGTTGATACGACAGCAGCAGGCGATACCTTTACCGGATATTTTATTTCTTCTATTATTGATGGAATGCCTGTTCCGGATGGACTTAAGCTCGCAGCAAGGGCATCGGCAATTGCGGTTTCCAGACCTGGTGCGACTGCCTCCATTCCTGTACGGAGCGAAGTTGCGGAGAAATAAAGCAGCGGAAAAATATAGAAATAAAAATAAAAATTTCGTTGACAAACAGGTACCTGCTATGTATAATTGATAAAGTGTGAATAGGAGAGAACTATGCAGATTCATTTATCAGATATTACAGACAGTGAAGGAAAACACATACAGCTTCAGGTGGAACTTGAGTTAGATAAGATTTCATTTCAGATGGGAGATTATCCGATTTTGGAGAAAACACCGGTAGAACTTGAGATTACAAATACAGGTAATAAGGTTCTTGAGCTGAAAGGAAGCGGCAGTGTGACTGCAGGTATTCCGTGTGACCGTTGTCTGGAACAGGTTGCTGTTAAAATCCCTTATGAGATTGATCAGAAGCTTGATATGAAAAAATCTGATACCGATAGAGTACAGGATCTGGATGAGAACGACTATCTCACTGGCATGGACCTGGATGTGGACCGGTTGGTCTATCTTGAGGTACTGATGAGCTGGCCTTTGAAAGTCCTTTGCAGAGAAGACTGTAAGGGAATCTGCAGCCGATGCGGTAAGAACCTGAATAAAGGTTCCTGCGGATGTGCTGAGGAACCAAAGGATCCCCGTATGGCAGCTATCAGTGATATATTTAGTAAATTTAAGGAGGTGTAACCTATGTCCATATGTCCAAAGAACAAATCATCTAAAGCTAGACGTGATAAAAGACGTGCAAACTGGAAAATGAGCGCTCCGAATCTGGTAAAATGCAGCAAATGTGGTGCCCTGATGATGCCTCACAGAGTTTGTAAAGAATGCGGAAGCTACAACAAGAAAGAAATCGTGAAAGTTGAAGACTAATCACAGATTATGAGAAACAGAATCCTGATTCGGGGTTCTGTTTTTTTATGGCCATTTATACGTTTCAGATGTAGATTGCTTTTCAGACTTACCTCTGTTATACTTGTACAGATGAGGAATTTTTATAAATTATGGAGGAATCATATGGAACAAAAGAATCAGATCACAGAGGGTGTGATCTGGAAACAGCTTTTGATTTTCTTTTTTCCGATTGTAATCGGAACGTTTTTTCAACAGATATATAACACGGCCGACAGTATTGTTGTCGGTCGTTTTGTAGGTAAAGAGGCACTGGCAGCTGTTGGGGGGTCTGTAAATCAGATCGTGATGCTGATTGTCGAGGTGTTTGTCGGACTGACTTCGGGAGCATCTGTTATTATGGCGCAGTTTTATGGTGCCAGAGACAGGCAAAATCTTAATAAAACATTACATACAGCCTATGCATTTGCAATTGTGACAGGTGCAGTGGTGGGTGTTATCGGTTTCCTGATTTCCCCCAATGTACTGGTCATGATGAAAACACCATCGGAACTGATGACAGATTCCATTAGCTATCTGCACATTTATTTCTGCGGTATGATTTTTAATATTATTTATAATATGGGGGCTTCGATCCTGAGAACAGTCGGTGATTCAAGAAGGCCATTGTATGTACTGATCATGACCTGTGCGTTAAATATTGCGCTGGATATTCTTCTTGTCGTAATCTTTCATATGGGAGTAATGGGTGTAGCGCTTGCAACGGTGACCTGTCAGGGTATCAGTGCAGCTATGGTGACATGGATTCTGATGAAGGGAAATGATCTGTTCCACCTGAGATTTCGAGAGATCCGTTTTTACAGAGTATCCCTTCGGGCGGTTCTTCGAATCGGTGTTCCGGCAGCACTGGAAGCGACGATGTACACGATTGCGAATCTGATCATTCAGGTGTTTGTCAATGAGCTTGGTACCGATACAGTGGCAGCCTGGGGCACCTTTGCAAAGATTGATGCAGTCTACTGGATGGTTGTCAATGCCTTTGGAATTTCGATCACAACCTTTGTCGGTCAGAATTTTGGCGCAGGGAAAGTGCGCAGGATGCGAAAGAGTGTGGGTGTATGCATGGTGATGGCATATGCAGGAGCGTTTCTGGTAAGCGGTGTCTTGTATGCGCTGGCAGGCCCTCTTTACCGCCTGTTTACGACGGACGAGGGAGTTGTTCGGATTGGCGTGGACATGATGCATTTCCTGCTTCCATCATATTTTATGTATGTTGTGATCGGTATTTTATCCGGTGCACTCCGTGGAGCGGGCAGGGTGCTGGTTCCGATGTTGCTTACATGCGGCGGTGTATGTATGATCCGTATTATATGGATGTTCGGTGTCTTCCCGACTCATTCCGGAATCAACACGATCATGCTGAGTTATCCTGTTTCGTGGGGAATTACCGCTGTTTTGTTTATTATTTATTATTTTATGAAATTTCCAAAAAAAGAATCACAGATTTAACAGCAAGGAGAAAAAGACATGAATGTTTTGAATCTGGAACATATCAGTAAAATTTATGGAGATAAAGTGATCTTTGATGATATTTCCTGCGGGATTCATCAGGGAGACAAGATAGGAATCATCGGAATCAACGGAACGGGAAAGACAACATTTCTGCGGATCCTTGCAGGACTGGAAGAAGCAGATGATGGTCAGGTGATCATGCAGAATGGTCTGCGTATCAGTTTCCTTTCTCAGCATCCGACTTTCCCGGAAGGGGCCACGATTCTTTCTTATGTGACACAGGGTCAGAGAGAACAGAGCTGGAATCCGGAGACAGAAGCACATATGGTTCTGAATAAACTGGGAATCGAGGATCACGAAGAAGAGATCGCACATCTTTCCGGCGGACAGAAAAAACGTGTGGCGCTGGCTGCCGTGCTTGTAAATCCCACCGATGTACTGATCCTTGATGAGCCGACCAACCATCTGGATAATGAGATGGCGTCCTGGCTTGAAGATTATCTGAACCGTTTTAAGGGAGTTGTGATCATGGTTACACATGACCGATATTTCCTTGACCGTGTGACAAATAAAATCTTTGAGATCAGCCACGGCAAACTTTACAGTTATGAAGCAAAGTATTCGGAATTTCTTGAATTAAAAGCCCAGCGTGAAGAAATGGAGATGGCTTCTGAGCGTAAAAAGCAGAGTATCCTCCGTATGGAGATTGAATGGGCAAAACGTGGATGCCGTGCAAGAAGTACAAAGCAGAGAGCACGTCTTGACCGTCTGGAAGAAATGAAAAATTCGTCAGCGCCTGTACGGAATACCAATGTTGCAATTGATTCTGTCGAGACGAGAATGGGCAAAAAAACAATCGAGCTGCATCATATTTCAAAAAGATTCGGTGACCGTGTATGCATCAGGGACTTTGATTATATTGTTCTGAAAAATCAGCGTCTCGGTATCATAGGGCCGAACGGCTGCGGCAAATCCACTCTTCTTAAAATCATTGCAGGAATCATTCAGCCGGACAGCGGAGAGGTCGAGATCGGTGATACTATAAAGATTGGATATTTTTCACAGGAAATCGAAGATATGAATACTTCGCAGCGCGTGATTGATTATATCAAAGACGTTGCAGAGTTTATTCCGACAAAGGATGGACTGATCAGCGCCTCAAAACTTCTTGAGCAGTTTCTGTTTGATGCTGCCATGCAGTATGCACCGATTGAGAAACTTTCCGGTGGTGAAAAGAAGCGCCTCTATCTTTTAAAAGTACTCGCAGAAGCGCCAAACGTGCTGTTGCTTGACGAGATTACCAATGATATAGATATTCCTACACTGACAATTCTGGAAGATTATCTGAATTCTTTTGCAGGTATCGTAATTGCTGTATCTCATGACCGTTATTTCCTTGATAATCTTGCCGACCGTATTTTTGAATTTGACCGTGACGGAAATCTTACCCAGTATGAAGGCGGCTATACAGATTACCTTGAAGCGAAAAAACGTAAAGGCCTTTCAGAGGAAATACTGTCCGCAAAATCTTCTGCTTCAAAAAATGTTTCTGCAGATTCTGCAGAAGAGAAAGAATCCGTAAAAACATGGAAACAAAACCGTCCTTCAAAACTGAAATTCAGTTACAAAGAGCAGCGTGAATTTGAAACGATTGACGATGATATTGCAGCGCTGGAGAGCAAAATTGAGAAACTGGATGCCGATATCATGGCTAATGCAACAAATTCCGGTAAGTTAAATGAACTTACACAGCAAAAAGAAGAAGCAGAGGCACAGCTTGAAGAAAAGATGGACCGCTGGGTGTATCTGAATGATCTTGCAGAACAGATTGAAGCACAGAAATAAAAATTTAATGCCTGAAATATGGAATCAGCAGAATCAACAAGGAACAGGGTTGATTTTCTGCTGATTCTTTAGTATGATAAAGTTTGAGGTTTTTTACAATCATAACAGAATATTTTTAAATAGATACAGAATATACAGGAGGAACAATATGGCAGAATTAGTAAAAGTTGTTGTAGATGCCATGGGCGGAGATCTTGCACCTGTGGAACCGGTCAGAGCTGCAGTGGATGCAGTAAAGGAGCGGGATGACATTCAGGTGATCCTTACGGGACAGGAAGAAGTGATTCATTCAGAACTTAAGAAATACCAGGATTATCCGACAGACAGGATTGAGGTGGTAAATGCAACAGAAGTGATCGAAACAGCAGAACCTCCGGTATTTGCAATCCGTAAGAAAAAAGATTCTTCCATCGTTGTCGGGCTGAAAATGGTCAAAGAACAAAAAGCAGATGCGTTTGTTTCGTCCGGAAGCACCGGTGCAGTTCTCGTAGGCGGACAGGTGCTGGTAGGCAGAAGCAAAGGTGTTGAGAGGCCGCCGCTTGCCCCGCTGATTCCGACTGCCAAGGGAGTCTCTCTTCTGATTGACTGTGGAGCAAATGTAGATGCAAGACCATCTCATCTGGTGCAGTTTGCAAAAATGGGTTCCATCTATATGGAGCATGTTGTCGGAATCAAAAATCCACGTGTTGCGATCGTCAATAATGGTGCAGAAGAAGAAAAAGGCAATGCACTTGTCAAAGAGACCTTCCCGCTTCTTAAAGAAGCAGAGGGAATTAACTTTATCGGAAGTATTGAAGCAAGGGATATTCCGGCCGGCTATGCAGACGTTATTGTCTGCGAAGCTTTTGTCGGAAATGTCATTCTCAAACTTTATGAAGGTGTCAGCTCTGAACTGATCCACAAAATAAAAGAAGGAATGATGAGTACCATGAAAAGCAAGATAGGAGCACTTCTGGTAAAACCTGCACTGAAACAGACTCTGAAGAGTTTTGATGCTACCGAATACGGTGGGGCTCCGCTTCTCGGACTCAAAGGACTTGTTGTCAAGACACATGGAAGTGCGAAGGCTGTTGAGATCAAACACGCGATCTTCCAGTGTGTGCAGTTCAAACAGCAGAAGATCAATGAAAAAATTGCAGAACGTATTCAGCCGGCGCATTTTGAAGCACCGGATAAAGAATAACAAAAAAGAAGGACAATAAAATGGAACAGTTGGAACAGATCATAGGATACACATTTCAGAATAAAAAACTGCTGAGACAGGCACTGACACACAGTTCCTATGCAAATGAAAAAAAACTTGGGAAACTCGGCTGCAATGAACGCCTGGAGTTTCTCGGAGATGCCGTGCTTGAATTAATCAGCAGCGATTTCCTTTATAAGAAATTTCCACAGATCCCGGAAGGAGAGCTGACAAAAAAACGTGCAAGTCTTGTGTGTGAACCGAGTCTGGCATATTGTGCAAGAGAATTCGGTCTTCCGGAGTTTCTGCTTCTCGGTAAGGGTGAAAACATGACCGGAGGGCGTAATCGTGATTCCATCGTCTCCGATGCGACAGAAGCACTTCTTGGTGCAATCTATCTGGATGGCGGTTTCTCTAATGCGAAAAAATTTGTTCTGAATTTTATTCTGAATGATATTGAACATAAACAGCTTTTTTATGACAGCAAAACAATTCTTCAGGAGCTTGTACAGGAAAAGGGGCTTCAGCCGATCGAATACGTACTTACAGGCGAAGAAGGACCGGATCATGATAAACGCTTTACCGTAGCCGTTCAGGTAAATGGACAGGTTGTGGGAAGCGGTACGGGCCATACCAAAAAGGCAGCCGAGCAGGCAGCTGCCTATCAGGCGATTCAGGAAAAGAAATTCTGACAGCCGCAAATAAAACGGGCAGGTGAGATATGTATTTAAAGAATATTGAAGTATATGGCTTCAAATCCTTTGCTCAGAAAATCAACTTTGAATTTCACAACGGAATTACCGGAATCGTCGGACCGAATGGCAGTGGTAAAAGTAATGTCGGTGATGCAGTACGATGGGTACTCGGTGAACAGAGCGCCAAACAGCTTCGAGGCGGAAATATGCAGGATGTCATATTTTCCGGTACAGAAAACAGAAAGCCTTTAAGTTTTGCCTCTGTTTCAATCACGCTGGACAACAGTGACCACAAGCTTCCGGTAGATTATAACGAGGTGACCGTTGCCAGAAGACTTTACCGTTCCGGTGAAAGTGAATATCTGATCAATGGAAGCGGCTGCCGTCTGAAAGATATTCAGGAGATGTTTTATGATACCGGTATCGGTAAAGAAGGATACTCCATTATCGGACAGGGACAGATTGATAAGATTCTGAGTGGTAAGCCGGAAGAACGACGGGAGCTTTTTGATGAGGCTGCCGGAATCGTCAAATTTAAACGAAGAAAAATAACCACACTCAAGAAACTGGATGAAGAACGACAGAATCTTGTGCGTGTGACAGATATTTTAAGCGAGCTGACCAAACAGCTCGGACCTCTGGAACGTCAGTCTAAAACAGCCAGGATTTATCTTGCTAAAAGAGACGAACTGAAAGAACTGGATATCAACCTGTTTCTTCTGGATCACCAGCGTACAGGTGAACTTCTGAATGAGCTGGAAACAAAGCTTTCGCAGGCGCAGCAGGAACTCGATGAGGCACAGTCTGCATACGAGCAGACAAAGGCAGAGTACGAGCGCCTGGAGCAGGAACTGGAAGAATTAAATGCAAAACTGGATGCACTGAAAGAGGAACAGCAGGAAAATGCACTTCTCAAACAGCAGTATGAGGGGCAGGTCAAAGTCCTTGAAGAACAGATATCATCCGGCAAACAAAACAGCGAACATTTTCAGTCACGTCTGACAGTGTTAAAAGACGATCTTCAGAAGCGAAGCGAAGAAAAAGAAAAGCTGACCGAAGAAAGGGCAGCTCTTTACAATAAATTAAAAGAAATCAGAGATAACCTTAAAAAGGAGACAGAATCTCTCGAAAATATTGTCTCCAATGTAGAAGAATGTACACAGGCAGTTGAGGATGGCAAAAATGAGATCATCGAGATTCTCAACAGCCGTGCGACGACCAAAGGTAAGGCGCAGCGCTTTGATGCCATGATGGAACAGCTTGATATCCGTAAGGCAGAAGTCAGCCAGCGAATCCTCCGCCTGAAAAGCGAGGAAGCGATTCTGGAAAGTGACCGCGAGAAAGCACAGAAACAGTACGATGCAGTGACCGATGTGATTCAGTCAACGAATGCAGAATGTGTACGTCTTGATGAAGAAATCCATCAGATTCAGGAGAAGTTAAAGAAACAGAATTCTCAGATGGAGATCGGACAGACTGCGTACCACAGGGAGGCATCCCGTCTGGAATCTCTTCGTAACATTACAGAGAGGTATGATGGTTACGGTAACAGTATCCGCCGTGTCATGGAGCAGAAAAGCCGTGAACCGGGCATCCGGGGCGTTGTTGCCGATATCATTCATGTACAGAAAGATTATGAAGTTGCCATCGAGACAGCGCTTGGCGGAAGCATCCAGAATATCGTTACAGATAATGAACAGACTGCGAAGCGTATGATCGGCTTTTTGAAGAAGAACCGCTACGGAAGGGCGACTTTCCTTCCGCTTTCCAATATCAGCGGCCGGGGCGGCCTTACACAGAAAGATGTCCTGCGTGAACCGGGTGTTGTCGGAACGGCAAATACGCTGGTAAAGGCAGACGACGAGTACAGCGAACTTGTTATGTATCTTCTTGGCAGAGTGCTGGTCGTAGATAATATTGACCATGCAATTGCTATTGGTAAAAAATACCGTCACAGTCTCCGTATGGTTACGATCGAGGGTGAATCTTTAAGTCCGGGTGGTTCCATGACAGGTGGTGCATTCAAAAATAACAGCAATCTGCTCGGAAGACGACGTGAGATCGAAGAACTGGAGAGAAGCGTCGGAATCCTTAAGAAAGAACTTGAGGAGACGCAGCGTGCAATCGGTGAAAACCGCAGCAGACGTAATGTACTTCGAGATACCGTTGCGGATTTCCAGCAGCAGCTGCAGCAGCGGTATGTCGAGCAGAATACCGCAAAGATGAATCTTGCCCAGATTCAGGAAAAAGAAGATGAAATTCAGAGCAGTTACCGCCGGATCGAACGTGAACAGGAGGAACTGCGACAGCAGGCAGGCGAGATCCGTCAGGATCACAGCAGCATTGCCCGTGAACTGGAAGATTCGCAGAAAGATGAAAAAGAACTCGAAGTTTTCATTGAGACAAAACAAAAAGAATTAGAGGAATGGAAAGCAGAAGAGACAGAGAAAAATCATGTGCTGGAAAAGATCCGTCTGGATGAATCATCTCTGGAACAGCAGAACCATTTCCTTCAGGAAAATATCAGCCGTCTGGAAAATGAGATTGAGGCATTCCACCGAGAGTCCGAAGAAATCACCGAAAATCTTTCCAGAAGTGCAGAGGAAATACATAAAAAAGAAGACGGCATCGAAGAACTCAAAAAAGCCGTTACCGAATGTGCAGGTAAAGAAGAAAATCTGGATGCCAGACGTATTGAATGGCAGGAAGAAAAGGAAAAACGCAGCATCAGCCACAAGTCTTTCTTCGAAAAAAGAGACCATCTTTCTGAAAAGACATCACTGCTTGATAAAGAATGCTTCCGTCTGCGCAGTCAGGCCGAAAAAATCGAAGAGCAGAGGGAATCCCAGATTTCCTATATGTGGGAAGAATATGAGATTACACCGAACAATGCCCTTCAGTACCGCAAAGAAGAACTGACAGACCGGCAGGCAATCAAAAAAGATGTTCTTCGCATCAAGGATGAAATCCGTAAGCTGGGTTCTGTCAATGTCAATGCAATTGAAGATTACAAAAATCTTCTCGAACGACACACATTCTTATCTGCGCAGTACGAAGACATTGTCAAAGCAGAAGAAACACTGGAAGGAATCATTCAGGAACTGGATGAGGGAATGCGCAAACAGTTTACTGAAAAATTCCGTGATATTCAGAGGGAATTTGATAAAGCCTTTAAAGAACTGTTCGGGGGCGGAAAGGGAACACTGGAGCTTGCAGAGGATGAGGATATTCTTGAAGCAGGAATCCGGATCATTTCGCAGCCGCCGGGAAAGAAACTTCAGAATATGATGCAGCTTTCCGGTGGAGAAAAAGCACTGACGGCAATTGCCCTGCTTTTTGCAATCCAGAACCTGAAACCATCACCATTCTGTCTGCTTGATGAGATTGAGGCTGCGCTGGATGATTCTAATGTCGGCCGTTTTGCATCATATCTTCAGAAATTGACAAAAAATACACAGTTTATTATTATTACACACAGACGTGGTACGATGAATGCCGCGGATCGTCTGTATGGTATCACCATGCAGGAAAAAGGTGTTTCTACGCTGGTATCAGTAGACCTTGTAGAGAACCAGCTGACAAAATAAATTCATAAATAAGGAGGCATGAGTATGTCAGAAGAAAAAAAAGGCTTTTTTAAGCGGCTGGTCAGTGGACTGACCAAAACGCGTGACAATATCGTGGCTGGCTTTGATTCCATTTTCAGCGGATATTCCAGCATTGATGAGGATTTTTACGAAGAACTGGAAGAAATCCTCATCATGGGTGATATCGGAATCAATGCCACTTCATCCATCATTGAGCATCTGAAAGAACAGGTATCCGCCCAGCACATCAAAAACCCAATGGAATGCAAGCAGCTTCTGATCAACAGTATCAAAGAGCAGATGCGGGTTGACAGTACAGAATATGAGTTTGAAAATCGCAAATCCGTAATTCTTGTGATCGGTGTAAACGGTGTCGGAAAAACAACTTCCGTCGGTAAACTCGCCGGCAAACTCAAAGACCAGGGCAAGAAAGTCATCCTTGCAGCAGCGGATACATTCCGTGCAGCCGCAGGGGAGCAGCTTGCACAGTGGGCATCGCGTGCAGGAGTAGACCTGATCGGCGGTCAGGAAGGTGCTGACCCGGCATCCATCGTCTATGATGCAGTGGCAGCAGCCAAGGCACGTAATGCGGATGTACTGATCTGCGATACAGCAGGTCGTCTTCATAACAAGAAAAACCTGATGGAAGAGCTTCGTAAAATCTATCGCATTCTTGAAAGAGAATATCCGGAAGCCTATCTGGAAACACTGGTTGTTCTGGATGGAACGACAGGTCAGAATGCGCTTGCACAGGCAAAACAGTTTGCAGAAGTTGCAAATGTAAATGGTATTATCCTTACAAAACTGGACGGGACAGCCAAGGGTGGAATTGCAGTTGCAATCCAGTCCGAGCTGGATATTCCGGTAAAATATATCGGAGTGGGCGAAACGATCGACGATCTGCAGAAATTTGATGCTGATGCTTTCGTAAATGCGCTGTTTGATATTGACCAGAACGAATTACACACAGAAGAGTAGACCGAGGAAATTACAGGAGGAGCAAAAATGCTTACATTAGAGAGCTTTGAAGAGGCATCAGAAATCGTAAAAAAAGTAACCCAGGAAACCAAGCTGATCAAAAGCAGCTATTTTTCAGATCTCACCGGAAACAAAGTTTACCTGAAACCGGAAAACATGCAGCGTACCGGTGCATACAAAGTACGTGGGGCATATTACAAGATCAGTACCCTGACAGATGAGGAACGTGCAAAAGGTCTGATTGCAGCATCAGCAGGAAACCATGCACAGGGTGTTGCTTATGCAGCGCACAAATTCGGTGCAAAAGCCGTGATCGTTATGCCAACCACCACACCGCTTATCAAAGTTGAACGTACCAAGAGCTACGGCGCAGAAGTCATTCTGAAAGGTGACGTTTATGATGAGGCATGTGCCTATGCACTGGAACTTGCAGAAAAAGAAGGGTATACCTTTATTCATCCGTTTGATGATCCTGCCGTTGCAACCGGCCAGGGTACGATTGCAATGGAAATCGTACAGGAACTTCCTCTTGTAGATTACATTCTTGTTCCGATCGGAGGAGGCGGTCTTGCAACAGGTGTCTCCACTCTTGCAAAACTCCTGAATCCACATATCAAAGTTATCGGTGTGGAGCCGTCTGGAGCTGCATGTATGAAAGCATCTCTTGAAAAAGGTGAAGTTGTGACACTTCCACATGTAAATACCATTGCAGACGGTACTGCAGTACAGACACCGGGAGAGCATATCTTCCCGTATCTGCAGGAAAATCTGGATGATGTGATCACAATTGATGATGATGAATTGATCGTTGCATTCCTTGATATGGTAGAAAACCATAAGATGATCGTAGAAAACTCCGGCCTTCTGACAGTTGCTGCACTCCGTCATCTGAACTTTACAGGAAAAAAAGTAGTATCTATCTTAAGCGGCGGTAACATGGATGTGATTACAATGTCCTCAGTAGTACAGCATGGACTGATCCAGAGGGACCGTATCTTTACCGTTTCCGTACTGATTCCGGATAAACCGGGTGAATTGGTACGTGTGGCATCTATCATTGCTGAAAATCAGGGCAATGTTATCAAACTTGATCACAATCAGTTTATAAGTACCAACCGTTATGCTGCTGTGGAGCTGAAAGTAACGCTGGAAGCATACGGTACAGAACATAAGAAAAAAATTGTACAGGCATTAGAAGATGCAGGCTGCAGACCGAAAGTAATACGAGCCAGCCTGTAAAGTACCCCGTTATTCAGACTTCAGACAGAGGTGAATGAGTATGGCACCATTTACAATGGAAGATTATCAGAAAGCGTATAAACTCGGCAAAAAGGATTATCAGGTAAGAATGATGCGCGGAGAATTGCCGACGCTTCAGGTTCTTGATGATATCCTGCCGCCAAAAGGCTCTTATTCCGAATTTTCACTCGGACTTGTACAGATACCGATCGATCAGATCGTCGGAACAAAAAGTGATGGCAGGAGCAATGCTTTTGCCGGAAACTTTATGCCGATCTTAAGAGAAAACACAGAATTTGCATACAAATGGGCGACCTTAAGTCAGAGTCATATTGAAGAAGGAATCCGTGATCCGATCAAAGCCTACGAATACATGAACAAATTTTATGTAGTAGAAGGCAATAAGCGTGTAAGTGTGCTGAAATATTTTGATGCGGTTTCTGTGCCCGGATATGTGACCAGAATCCTTCCTCAGCGGACAGACCAGAAAGAAAATAAACTTTACTATGAGTTTGTGGATTTCTATGCAGTTACCCAGATCAATTATGTCTGGTTTACGAAGCTTGGCAGTTTTGTGAAACTTCAGGCTGCCTTCGGCAAAGGACCGAAAGATATCTGGACAGATGATGACCGGCTGCTCTTCAGCTCTGTTTATTCTCGCTTTTCAACAGAATATGAAGCACTTGGCGGAAAGAAACTGTCTATCACGACCGGAGATGCTTTTCTCGCATTTCTGACGATTTATAATTTTGATGTGATCGACCAGAAAACTACTAATGAAATGAAAGCACTGGTAGCAAAAACATGGGAAGAATTTAAACTTCTGGAACACAATCAGGAAATTGATCTTAAGATGGATCCATCCAGAAACGAAAAGAAATCTCTGCTGGATCGACTGCTTCCGGCAAGTACACCGAAGTTGAAAATTGCGTTCCTGTATGCAAAGACACCGGCTACTTCTGCATGGACTTATGCACATGAACTCGGAAGACTGCATCTGGAACAGACTTTCCCTGAAGAAGTCACAACAGAATGCTATGAAAATCTTACGCAGGATCTCGCAGAAAAAGCAATTTACGAAGCCATCCGAAAGGGATGCAACATTATTTTTACAACTACACCGGAGTTTGTAAAAGCAAGTGTGCAGGCGGCTATCGACCATCCGAATGTAAAAATTCTGAACTGTTCGCTGAATACGTCACACCGTTATATCCGTACTTATTATGCACGTATGTATGAAGCCAAGTTTCTTATGGGAGCTGTTGCCGGAGCAATGTCCGAAAACGGACAGCTTGCATACATTGCAGATTATCCGATTTTCGGTACCATTGCGAATATCAATGCGTTCGCACTGGGTGCAAAGATGGTAAATCCCCGTGCAAGGGTTTATCTGGAATGGTCTACATTAAAAGATGTAGATATCAGACTTGCCATGGAAAATGTTCAGAAAAAGGGTGTTACCGTTGTTTCAGGTAAAGATATGGTTATTCCGGAAGATGCATCCCGTTATTTCGGGCTGTATCATCTGACAGAAGAGGGACCGCACAATCTGGCAATGCCGCTCTGGCACTGGGGCAAATTTTACGAGCAGCTGATCCGTACGATCATGGATGGCACGTGGAAGTATGATGACAACAAAGATGAGACGAAAGCAATCAATTACTGGTGGGGACTTTCCGCAGAAGTAATCGATGTGATTTATTCGCAGAAACTTCCGATTGGTACACAGAAACTGCTTTCTATGTTAAAACATGCGATTGCGACGGGCGAATATCATCCGTTTTCGGGGATTCTGTATTCACAGGATGGTATGATACAGTCTGATCCGAACAAGATTCTTTCACCGGAAGAGATCATTACCATGAACTGGCTGGCGGATAATGTTGTCGGTACGATTCCGGCATCATGGGAACTGACTGAGCAGGCAAAACCGGTTACGGAACAATCCGGTGTGGAGAAACAGAAGGGATAAGCAGTTTTATGAAAATACTTGCCATAGCAGATGAAGAATCAAAATATCTGTGGGATTATTTCGAAAAGAGCAAGCTTGAGGGGATTGATCTGATCATTTCCTGCGGAGACCTGGATCCGAGGTATCTTTCCTTTCTTGCAACGTTTACTTCGGCTCCCGTTCTGTATGTACATGGAAATCATGATGACAAATATGAACGGATTCCACCGGACGGATGCATCTGCATTGACGATAAAATTTACGTTCATGAGGGAGTACGCATCATGGGGCTCGGCGGTTCCATGCGATATAAGCCCGGACAATATCAGTATACGGAGTGGCAGATGCGGCAAAGAGTATTCAAACTTTTTCCGAAGATACTCTGGCGCCGTGGCTTTGATATCCTTGTCACGCATGCACCGGCTTATCAGCTGAATGATGCCAGAGATCTTCCGCATCAGGGTTTTAAAGTATTTCGTACCCTGATCGAAAAGTATCATCCGAAATACTTCCTTCATGGACATGTGCATATGTCTTACGGAAGACAGCACAAACGATATGACAAATATATGGATACACATGTGATCAATGCGTATGACCGTTGTGTATTTGAGTTTGAAGCGGAAAATCCGGCAGAAACTTTATAAAAAATAAAAATAATTCGATGTCAAGAAAAAATACTTGACACCCGAATGCAAATCATGTATGATAGCCAAGGTGGTTACAAATGGAAAAGTTTGTTGAACAGACATTGTTATACGATTTTTATGGAGAACTGCTTACAGAACGACAGCAGCAGGTATACGAAAGTGTGGTTCTGGAAGATTACTCTTTAAGCGAAGTGGCTGAAGATCTCGGAATCAGCCGTCAGGGCGTACATGATATGATCAAACGATGTAATCATACGCTGGAGGATTATGAAGCAAGACTTCATCTGGTTGAGAAATTTGTGAATATCCGCAGACAGGTACAGAAAATTCAGAAACTTGCCGCAGGATACGGTGCCGGTGATATTTCAGAAATCTCCAGTGAGATATTAGAGGAGTTATAAAGTATGGCATTTGAAAGCTTGACAGATAAATTACAGAATGTTTTCAAAAAGCTCCGCGGCAAGGGACGTCTTACAGAAGAGGATGTAAAAGTTGCTTTAAAAGAAGTAAAGATGGCTCTTCTGGAAGCGGATGTCAACTTCAAGGTTGTTAAGCAGTTTACGAAGGCAGTTCAGGAACGTGCAGTAGGACAGGACGTTATGAACGGTCTGAATCCCGGTCAGATGGTGATCAAGATCGTAAACGAAGAACTTGTAAGCCTGATGGGAAGTGAGACGACCGAGCTTCCGCTGAAGCAGGGAAACGAAATCACCGTCATTATGATGGCTGGTCTGCAGGGTGCCGGTAAGACAACGACCGTTGCCAAACTTGCAGGTAAGTTAAAATCCAAGGGCAGAAGACCGCTTCTGGTCGCCTGTGACGTCTATCGTCCGGCTGCGATCACACAGCTTCAGGTCAATGGAGAGAAGCAGGGTGTGGAAGTCTTTTCCATGGGTGATAAACAGAACCCGGTTGATATTGCAAAGGCAGCCATAGAGCATGCAAAAGCAAATCAGCAGAATGTAGTACTTATTGATACTGCGGGACGTCTTCATATAGATGAAAATATGATGCAGGAGCTTGCAGATATTAAGGCAAATGTCAATGTGGACTGTACACTTCTGACAGTTGATGCAATGACAGGTCAGGATGCAGTAAATGTCGCGAAGACTTTCGCTGAAAAGGTCGGCATTGATGGAGTCATCCTTACAAAGATGGATGGTGATACCCGTGGTGGTGCAGCCCTTTCCATCAAGGCAGTTACAGGAAAACCGATTCTTTATGTCGGTATGGGCGAGAAGCTTTCTGATCTCGAACAGTTCTATCCGGAACGAATGGCATCCCGAATCCTTGGTATGGGAGATGTAATGAGCCTTATTGAGAAGGCTGAGGCAGCTCTTGATCAGGATCAGGCAGCCGAGATGCAGAAAAAACTCAAAAAGATGGAGTTTGACTTCAACGATTACCTCACCAGTATGGAACAGATGAACAAAATGGGGGGTATCGGCAGTGTTTTAAATATGCTTCCGGGTGTAGGCAGTAAGATGAAAGATCTGGAAGGCATGATTGATGAAAAAGCACTCGACAGAACGAAAGCGATCATTCTTTCCATGACACCGAAGGAGAGAAGCAATCCCGGAATCTTAAATATTTCACGTAAGAACAGAATTGCCAGAGGTGCGGGTGTGGATATCGCCGAAGTAAACCGTCTGGTCAAACAGTTCGAACAGAGCCGAAAGCTTATGAAACAGATGCCCGGCATGATGGGCGGTAAAATGGGTAAAAGAGGCGGCTTCAAGCTTCCTTTTTAATAAATGAAAATACAAACAAAGATATTATAATGGAGGAAAACAAAAATGGCAGTAAAAATCAGATTAAGAAGAATGGGACAGAAGAAAGCACCTTTTTATAGAATCGTAGTTGCAGATTCCCGCAGCAAACGTGACGGAAAATGCATCGCTGAGATCGGAACATATGATCCGAACATCGAGCCAAGCGCTTACAAAGTAAACGAAGAAGAAGCTAAAAAATGGCTTGCTGCAGGTGCTCAGCCTACAGATGTTGTTGCTAAGATCTTCAAAGAAGCAGGAATCGAGAAATAAGAATACTTCCGAAGATATTACTTTAGAAGGTATTTCTGTGAAGTCCTTTCATAGACAGTACAGGGAGGTATGTAATGAAAGAATTGGTTGAAGTAATTGCAAAGTCTCTTGTAGAACATCCGGATGAGGTGGTTGTCACCGAAAACGAAAAAGATGATGCAGTTATCATCGAACTGAAAGTAGGACCTTCCGACATGGGAAAGGTCATCGGAAGACAGGGACGTATTGCCAAGGCAATCCGTACTGTAGTAAAAGCGGCTTCTTCAAAGAGCAGCAAAAAAGTAATTGTAGACATTCTGCAATAAAAAGGATCGGAGCTGTGGAAACATAGCTCCTTTTTTAAAGGGAGTTTTTTATGGAAGATTTATTAAAAGTCGGCGTGATCACCACAACTCACGGAGTTCGCGGTGAAGTCAAAGTTTTTCCTACAACAGATGACGCGGAACGTTTTCTCGAGCTGGAATATGTACTTCTGGACACCGGCAGGGAACTTCGCAGACTGGATATCAAAAATGTCCGTTTTTTTAAGAACCTTGTCATTTTAAAATTCGATGGCATTGACAACATTAATGACATCGAAAAATACAAAGGAAAAGATCTCTGGATACCGCGAGAAGAAGCCCAGGAGCTGGGCGAGGATGAATACTATATTGCTGATCTTCAGGGACTGAAAGTTGTACTCGAAGACGGAACAGAATTCGGAACGCTTCGCGATGTCATGGAGACAGGAGCAAATGATGTTTATATCATTGACTCAAAAGAGCATGGAGAAGTTCTTCTTCCGGCGATCAAAGAATGTATTCTTGATGTAGATCTTGAGAAAAATACCATGACAGTACATTTGATGAAGGGGCTTTTATAAATGAATTTTCACATTTTAACACTTTTTCCGGAGATGATTGAGCAGGGGATGCATACGAGTATCATCGGGCGTGCGATTGCAGGCGGTTATCTTTCTATAAATGCTGTAAATATCCGTGATTATGCTTTTAACAAGCACCAGAAAGTAGATGATTATCCATATGGAGGCGGTGCCGGAATGCTGATGCAGGCAGAGCCGGTCTATCTTTCATATGAAGCTATCAAAGAAAAAGTCGGTTATCGTCCAAGAGTTGTTTATCTGACCCCGCAGGGAAAAGTATTTCATCAGGAGATGGCGAAAGAGCTTGCCAAAGAAAAAGATCTGGTATTTCTTTGCGGCCATTATGAGGGTATTGATGAGCGTGTACTGGATGAGATCGTCACTGACTATGTATCGATCGGTGATTATGTACTGACCGGAGGAGAGCTTCCTGCAATGGTTATGATGGATTCCATTTCCCGGATGGTTCCCGGGGTTCTGAGCAATCAGGAATCCGGTGAGACAGAGTCCTTTGCTGGTAATCTTCTCGAATACCCGCAGTACAGCCGTCCGGAAGAATGGCATGGACAGAAGGTCCCTCCGGTACTTCTTTCCGGTCATCATGCCAATATCGAGGCATGGCGGCGTGAGCAGTCGATCATGCGAACGGCAAAGAGACGACCGGATCTTCTAAAAAAAGCTGACCTGACAAACAAAGAATGGAGTCAGGTACGTCAATGGAAAAAAGAGTGGAAAGCCGCTGAAAATGAGGCTTCAAAGGAATAAAGGAGCAGTTTATGAAAACATCAGATTTTTATTATGATCTGCCGAAAGAACTGATAGCACAGGATCCGCTTGAGGACAGAAGTTCTTCCAGACTTCTTCATCTTTCGATGGAAGACGGATCTTTTGAACATAGACATTTTACAGACATTCTCGACTATCTTAAGAAGGGGGATTGTCTGGTAATTAATGATACAAGAGTCATTCCGGCAAGGTTGTACGGACATAAAGAAGAAACAGGAGCACTCATTGAGATCCTTCTTCTGAAACGAAAAGAAAATGATATCTGGGAATGCCTCGTAAAACCCGGAAAGAAAGCACGTCCGGGAGCAAAGATCACATTTGGCGACGGAATCCTGACCGGAGAGATCATCGATATTGTTGATGAAGGAAACCGTCTGATCCAGTTTCATTATGATGGGATCTTTGAAGAAATTCTTGATCAGCTTGGCGAGATGCCGCTTCCTCCATACATTACACATAAATTAAAAGACAAAAACCGTTACCAGACTGTTTATGCAAAGAATGACGGTTCTGCGGCAGCTCCGACAGCCGGTCTTCATTTCACGAAAGAATTGATGAAGAAGGTCGAAGAAAAAGGAGTAAAGATTGCTCATGTAACTTTGCATGTCGGTCTTGGCACTTTCCGCCCGGTAAAAGTTGACGATGTAGAAAGTCATCATATGCATTCAGAATTTTATATGGTAGAAGAAGACCAGGCAAAACTGATCAACGATACCAAAAAAAACGGCGGAAGAGTTATTTCCGTAGGAACGACAAGCTGCCGTACACTGGAATCTGCAACTGATGAGAACGGTATTCTCCATGCAGGAAGCGGATGGACAGAGATTTTTATTTATCCGGGCTATAAATTTAAAATGATCGACGGACTGATCACAAATTTCCATCTCCCGGAATCAACTCTGCTTATGCTGGTTTCTGCACTTGCAGGTAAAGAACATATCATGGCGGCTTACGAAGAAGCTGTAAAAGAACGTTATCGCTTTTTCTCCTTTGGGGATGCAATGTTGATACTCTAAAAACAGGACTACCCTTTTTCGCTTCAATTTGCTATAATAGGCATATTGAGGAGAAAAAGGGTTTTTAAATATCTGAAATCTATCAAAAGAATATACCATCAAAGGAGAAGGATATATGGATACACCAATTATCGCACAGTATTATAGAGAAACTGAGCCTAAAAAACGTAAAGAACTTCTGAATCAGGCCATTGCATCCGGTGAAGATCAGGAAGCAAATGAAATCCGCCGTGAGATATATGAAGCACGATACAAAAACACTACAAATGACGGGGGCATTGCTGACGGCTATCTGAAATTCTGGATGGCTCTTGAATTTAACCGTAATGCCGGTCACAAAATATTTGGTCCGGGAAGAGCACAGAAGGAAATTCTGAAAGAACTTGATGATGTCAAATTCCGTGAAATCCGTGCAAAAAGTCCACTTCATGAGGAACTTCTTTACAGAGAGTGCAAGCATCTCGTAAAATTTTATATGACCCTCTGTGCTCAGGATAAAAACTACAACAGTGTTCTTTGTGGACTTATTACCATCAAAAAAGAAAGTTCTGAAGCAAAAATGAAGAGAGATATTTATGAGACGGCCATCCGTCTTCCAAAGGATCTTAATCTGGAAGAAGAACTGTCGCTTATTACAAAAGCCGCGCATGAAGTTTATGAGCAGGAATATCCAGAAGAGGGCGGATTCCCGGAATAAATATGTTCTGATAAGAAATACTATAGGTACTATGCAAAACGGAGGCAATAATGAATTTAGACAGTTTAACGGCTTACAGATTAGTTAAAAAAGAGAAGCTGAACGATATTCGTTCCACCGGTTATCTGTTTCGACATATCAAAACAGGGG
>CAKROE010000026.1 GCA_934371915.1 uncultured Blautia sp.
GACTTCTCTGTTTAAAGTATCTGCAACATATTTCGCTGGCACGTCACCATCCTTCCACAGAACATCCATTACCTTTAATTCCGAATCAAAAAGTTTGATATTTTCCTCTGTCACTTGTTTCGCCTCCTATAAGACTACAGTAGTCTGTTCTTGTTTTCAGACTACCACAGTCTTATAACATTGTCAATCATTTTCTGTCGCTAGGAAAAGAAAAACAGCCAGCCTTTCGGCTGACTGCTCCATACTAAATATAAACCATTTCGTTCAGTACAATTTCTTCTGCTCTGTTTCTAATATTATTACACCGTTGTACCCAAAGCATAGCATCTTTCCGCTTCAATTCCTCCGTCACTCCCTCAGCCGCTTTCATCTGATCAACAATACACGTAAACCGTTCCTCCGCTTGTTCGTCCAAATCCTCCAGATAGCTCCAAAGTTTTCCGGTCAGCAGTAAACTGGAATATCTACCGTAGCACTGCTTTTTCAGATACTCCCTGTGCATTCGTCCCCACTTACCGATAGATCGCTTTTCCTCCGGCAGCTTCAAGTCTGGGATATAATAATCCCCGACAAGTACATAATCAATGCCATTCTCCGTAATTCTTGTTTTCAAATCCTTCATGGTTCGTTCCTCCTTGGTTTTTCTTATTCTATTACCCAAACGAACCGTTCTATATTGTTACTTCCATATGTACCGTACTCTTACTTATCCCGAATTTTTTTGCCGTCTGTCGTACCGTTGCTTTCGTTTCAATTATGTAATATGCAATTTCCACTGCACGTTCTTCGATGTAATCTTTCAAAGAAAAATCCTCCGAAGGCACTGTTTTTACAGTGTATGCGGAGGATTTTTGTGGTATGTCACATACTGACGCACCATAACATCTACTTTTTTACTATTAACACTTATCATAAAAAGTACAATAGATTATCCCCCCTAATCTATTATATTTTCTTTTCATATCAACTGTTCAACCAATAGTTCAACTAAATATATCAATCAATTGTTGATACATCAATTAAAACATAATATTTTGTTGATATATTATTGCAATGTATAAAATATGTGCCTTCCTTGCCGATTTTTTTTCAATAAGTCTTTGTCAATAAGTCTATTTATCGCAACTGACGCTCCTTGCTTTGTAGAAATCGTATCAATTATATCCACAACTTGCTGTGACGTTATCATTCCATTTGCTTTTACATATTCATATATCAATTGATCTGTCTGGTTCAAATCGATTGTTGTAGTTGTTATGTCATTTAATTCAAGTTGTTGTGGAACACTCGAATACTTAGTATTAATATAATAAGTAGTCCACCGTCCTCGATTTGCTACTCCAAGCATATCTTTATCCACCAAATCAGCTAATAATCTCCCCACTTCAGTTGATGATAAATTCAATACAGACTGTAATCTAGCATTAGACACCTTATCTTCTAAATAAGCTGTAGAAAGTATAATTTGTTCTTCTGCTTTCAGATATTTATAAGCTTGTCCAAAGACATTATATAAATATTCAGTACATTCGATTGGCATCAACGAAACCATCCATAATCTTAGTTCGACTTGATGAAGTTCTTGATCATCATATAAATCAGGTTTTCTCCATTTTTCCGCTCCCCATGCATTGAGAATTGTTGGAAATCCAGAGCCAATATTATCCCCCAGCCCAATCATCCTGAACATATTCTGAATTTTAGGATTTCTAGCCACTGAATGTCCACCTTCATATATAACTTGAACTGGTAATTTCAAATTTCCCGGATTTGAAAACAAAAATCCATCCTCATATTTAATGACCTTTAATACTCCCGTATTATGATAATCAGCATGAATAATCATATTTACTGCTGCTTCTCGAACCGCCCTATGAATAGCTGTATCATCTACTCTTATCATTCCTTCTAATTTAAATGGCCTCTTCAAATCACTGACTAATTTAGGTAAAATTCTTTTTATAAAATTGTACAAATTATTTTCCCATGAACCATCATAGGTTAATCTATCGTTCCATCTTACTCCCTCCGAAAGATTGGTTTGATCTAGATAATCCATTCGAATATTATCAAATCGTTCTCTAATTGCTAAACCTTTTCCGAACATTAGCAATCCAGCTGTTGTTAGTCCTTCTCTTTTAGTAGTCCGTTCAACAGTATATGCACCCAAATTTCTTAAAAATTCTTTATCATCTGCATTATTCCATACATGATCAGGATTATGACGTTCATATTCTATTCTGTATGCTCTAAGTGTATTTAAATCTATATCTTCCATTGTAAAACCATCTAAAAGACCACCATCTATTCCTGAATCCGAAGAGTCTCTCAGCATAGCCTTTACTTCCTCTTCTGTACAATGATAGTCTCCTTCATGATTTCGTTTGAAACTTCCTTTTATGGGATTTTCATTTATATACACCGGTTTATGCCTATAGTCAGCCTGTGGAACCTCAATCCATAATACAGTATGTCCATTAACATCACAATATCCAACATTATCATCAAGTAAAATATTCGCGCTGACCTTATTACTGTTTATAGTATCCCAAAATTCCTTTAACCTAACTTCTGGTCTCTTCACATCTGTAAATGTATATCGTTTGTCAATATCTCTTTCTGTCATATGTTCTTCTATGCCTAATATAATGACACCGCCACAAGTATTAGCAAAAGCAGAATATGTTTCCCAAACAGATTTTGATATTTCATTTCGTGAGTCTTTACATTCTAAAGTAATTCTTTCACCATATTTTAATAATTCAAGAATATCTTTATCTTTTATCATTTCACACCTACTTTCAGACCTTGCTTTTATCATTGTTTTATTATAATCTTTTTAATATCCAAAAGCTATTATTTTTTAATTCCAAGCTTTGCTATTTTACTATAGCATCTTGTTTTTTGCCGTTTCAAATCAACACCTTCTCTTAATTAATCACATAATCTTTCAAAGAAAAATCCTCCGAAGGCACTGTTTTTACAGTGTATGCGGAGGATTTTTGTGGTATGTCTTCTGTGCTATTTTCGCAGGGTCTTCAGATAAACCTTCTGCTCCGGTGTGATCCGGTAGCTCTCGATGGCTTTCTGGATGGTCTTACGGTGCACCCACTCCGGCAGCTTACGTTCTTCCAGATATGGAATGGCAGCATCCCACTGCTTCGCAAGCGCTGTTGCAAGATACCATGCGATCATCATGTTTACATAATATTCTTCGGATTCGACATCTGCTGCCATTTTCAGATATTCCGGTCTGAAATCTTCATCCAGATAAAACGTCATCAGCATGCCGATTCCGTAACGGATCGTATAAGTCTCATCTGACGCGATCCAGCTGCGGATCTCCGGCAGTAATTCATCTTTATGTTTTGCAAAAACCTTCGGTGCAGGGAGGTCACAGGTTGCCCAGTTATTTACATACGGAAGAAATCTTTTCACTTCCGCAAGGCACTGTTCATAATCTTTTATCCACGATGCGATCATCATATGCATATTGTTTTCTTCATAATATCTATGCGGCAGTTCCTGCATAAAAAGCTCTGCCCCCGGAGTCTTTGCATACTCTTTTGTAAATTTTCGAAGCACCGGTGTGCGGATCCCGATGATCGTTTCTTTGTCGATTCCCGAAAGCAGCTTACTGTGAAAATCCCTGTATTTCAGATCCTGCATCTCAAACAGTTCTTTTTCCAGATTTTCTATAAAACCCATAACCTTATTCTGCCTTTGTCTCTTCTAAAACAGAAGTACAGTGCGGACAGCGTGTTGCTTTGATGCTGATTTCGCTCTGGCAGTAAGGACAGATCTTCGTGGTCGGTTCTGCCGGCTCTTCTTCTTTCTTTGTCAGTCCTACCAGCCTGTTGATTCCTTTCATAAGGCAGAAAAGAATAAATGCCATGATGATAAAGTTTACAACCGATGCCAGGAATGAAGATGCAAATCCTGCAACATCGGATAAAGAATATGTAGCACCACCGGTCAGAACATTCAGGATCGGATTGATGAAATTATCGGTAAGTGATGTCACAATACCGGAAAAAGCACCACCAATAATAACACCGACTGCCATATCCATGACATTTCCACGGAGCGCAAAAGTCTTAAATTCCTCTATGAACTTTTTCATCTTTAGTTTCCCCCTTCGTTTGATATATTCAAAATTATAGCACGTCATTATTTTTGTACAATCCCTCATGTATATTTTCAGCATTTTTCATATAACATTTAATAAAAGACTTTTGGGGTGCTTCATGTCCAATCAGAAAAAGAACGCACGACCACCCGTTGATACTGCCCTTCTGATCCTCGTTCTTGTCCTGGCTGTTTTTGGGCTGATCATCCTCTTAAGTGCCAGCGAATATAACGGCCGGGTTCGCTTCCATGACTCTGCCTATTACTTCAAAAAACAGCTTTTTGCCACCACTCTCGGTCTTGGTGCCATGTATGCAGTCTCTACAATGAACTATCGTTTCTTTGTCCGGCTTGCACCTGCCGCCTATCTGCTCTCCATGCTTCTCTCTACCGCAGTACTGCTTGTCGGACAGGAGATCAACGGTTCAAAACGCTGGCTGAATCTCGGTCCTCTTTCCTTTCAGCCTTCAGAGTTTGCCAAAGTCGCTGTCATTCTCTTTCTCACCTGGCAGATAGAAAACTCTCACAGGCGAACGGACGGCTTCTGGTTCATGTGTCGCACAATGCTGACTCTGCTCCCCATCGCAGGTCTGGTCGGCTCCAACAACTTAAGTACCGCGATCATCATTCTCGGAATCGGTGTCATTCTGATCTTCGCTTCCAGTCCACGCTACATGCAGTTCGTCGCGCTCGGCAGTGCCGGCATCGGTTTTATTGCAGTCTTTCTCGCCGCAGAAAGCTACCGTCTGGAACGTCTCGCTATCTGGCGTGATCCGGAAAAATATGAAAAAGGATTCCAAACCATTCAGGGGCTTTATGCAATCGGAAGCGGTGGACTTTTTGGACGCGGTCTCGGAAACAGCATACAAAAACTGGGCTTCGTTCCCGAAGCCCAGAATGATATGATTTTTTCAATTATATGTGAAGAAACAGGGCTTGCAGGTGCCATTATCCTGATTCTGATCTTCACCCTGCTGCTCTGGCGGCTCTGTGTGATCTCCATGCACAGTCAGGAGCTTTCCGGGGCACTGCTCTCCGCCGGGATCATGGGACATCTGGCGATTCAGGTCATTCTGAACATTGCCGTTGTCACCAACACAATTCCCAACACCGGAATCACACTTCCCTTCATCAGTTACGGTGGCACTTCCATCGTCTTTCTCCTCGGAGAAATAGGGCTCGCCCTGAATGTAAGCCGTTACCGAAAATAGCAGTTTTACTATGATATCCTGCCCTCCCGGAAATTTCCTTCAACACGATCAACTATCAAAAGAAAAATCCTCCGACCAGATGCACGACAAATGCAACTACCCACGCGATCACACACTGTCCGACCACAACACCGACTGCCCATTTGCCGCCGAGCTCTCTTTTGACCGATGCAATTGCAGCAACACATGGTGTATACAGAAGGCAGAATGCAAGCAGGCTCGCGGCAGCCAAAGGTGTAATACAGCCCAGTAAAGTCGCAGTGCTTCCAAATAAAACGGAAAGTGTCGATATCACACTTTCTTTTGCCATAAATCCGGTGATCAACGCTGTAGAAATTCGCCAGTCACCAAATCCCATTGGTTTAAAAATCGGCGCAATCACACTTGCCACCATCGCAAGAATACTGTCTTTTGAATCATTCACAATACTGAAATGCGCATCAAAAGTCTGCAGGAACCAGATCACCAGAGTTGCCATAAATATAACAGTAAATGCTCTCTGCAGGAAATCTTTCGCTTTGTCCCAGAGCAAATGTCCGACATTCTTTGCACCCGGCATACGGTAATTCGGAAGTTCCATAACGAACGGCACTGCTTCTCCACTGAACAACGTTCTCCGCATCAGAAGTGCCATCAGAATTCCCATCAAAATCCCGCCAAAGTACAGAGCAATCATTACAAGTGCTCCATATTTCGGGAAAAATGCTGCCGTGAAAAATGCATAGATTGGAAGCTTTGCCGAACAGCTCATAAACGGAGTCAGCAGGATCGTCATCTTACGGTCACGTTCCGACGGAAGTGTACGGCTTGCCATAACACCCGGAACAGTACAACCGAATCCGACCAGCATCGGAACAATACTTCTTCCGGAAAGCCCGATCTTACGCAGCAGCTTATCCATTACAAATGCAACACGCGCCATATATCCGCTGTCTTCCAGCAACGATAAGAAGAAAAACAACGTCACAATAACCGGCAGGAAACTTAAAACACTTCCGACTCCGTTAAAAACTCCATCCATAACAAGCGAATGAATCACATCATTGACACCGGCCGCATTCATCCACTGATCTACCATATTGCCCAGTGCCGTGATGCCCATATCAAGAAGACTCTGCAAAAATGCACCGATCACGCTGAAAGTCAGGAAGAAAACAAGCCCCATGATTCCGATAAAGCACGGAATTGCCGTATACTTTCCTGTCAGAATACGGTCAATCTTCATACTCCTCAGGTGTTCTTTGCTTTCTTTTGGCTTTACGACTGTTTCATCACAGACTTTCTCGATGAAATCAAAACGCATATGGGCAATAGCTGCTGCACGGTCAAGCCCACGCTCTTTTTCCATCTGTTTAACGATATGCTCCAGTGTCTCTTTTTCATTCTGGTCCAGTTTCAGACTTTCCATAATCAGCGAATCGCCTTCGGCAAGCTTCGCTGCTGCAAAACGTACCGGAATCCCGGCAGCCTTCGCATGATCCTCGATCAGATGCATGATTGCATGAAGGCACCGATGTACCGCACCGCCGTCTTCATTTACATCACAGAAATCGATTGCCTGCGGACGTTCCTGATATTTTGCTACATGCACTGCATGCTGTACCAGTTCATCAATTCCTTCATTCTTTGCCGCAGAAATCGGAATGACCGGGATTCCCAGCATCTCCTCCATCTGATTGACCAGAATGGAACCGCCGTTTTCCCGCACTTCATCCATCATATTCAACGCAAGTACCATCGGAATATCCAGTTCCATCAACTGCATCGTCAGATACAGATTTCTCTCGATATTCGTCGCATCTACAATGTTGATGATTCCTTTTGGATGCTCATCAAGCACAAAATTTCGAGTTACGATCTCCTCGCTGGAATACGGTGACATGGAGTAAATACCCGGCAGGTCGGTGACCAGAGTATTGCTTTTTCCACGGATATTTCCATCTTTTCTGTCTACGGTAACGCCCGGAAAGTTTCCGACATGCTGGCTGGAACCGGTCAGCTGATTAAATAATGTGGTTTTACCGCAGTTCTGGTTTCCTGCAAGCGCGAACGTAAGAATTTCATTGTCCGGAAGCGGATGCTCCGTCTCTTTTTTGTGATATTTTCCGCCTTCACCAAGTCCAGGATGCGGAATTGTCCTCGCTGTATTATTTTTATGTAACACCCTGCTGTCCGATACACTAACAGCGTCGCGTATATTCTCTATCTCTATCTTTTCTGCATCTGCAAGTCGCAGCGTCAGTTCATAACTGTGGATACGAAGTTCCATCGGATCGCCCATCGGTGCATATTTCACCATAGTCACTTCGCCCTTCGGAATCAGTCCCATATCCAGAAAATGCTGCCGCAATGCTCCCTCTCCACCGACAGAACGTATCGTTGCAGTCTTTCCAATCGGAAGTTCACGTAATGATGTCATATCGACTTTCCTTTCTGTCTTTTCCTGTTTTTGTCTAATTCTTTGTTTTATTGATGTTTTTTATCATTAATACAGATTAACGGTATGATAAATGAGAAAAATTGTCAATAGAATTTCCAAAGAATTTTTTCCATATATATCTGCTTCATTTTTTATCAGAGATATAAAAATATTTTTATAACACATTCGTCCCAAAAGAGCTTATAATAGACTCACGCTATAAACTGAGGAGGACTTTATTATGGAAAGAAAATGGTGGCACGAAAAAGTTGCCTATCAGATTTATCCAAAGAGTTTTTATGACTCAAACGGTGACGGAATCGGGGATATCCCGGGAATTATAGATAAATTAGACTATCTGAAAGATCTGGGTGTCGACATCGTATGGATTTCCCCATGCTACCCGTCTCCTTTTGCCGATCAGGGTTATGACATCTCTGATTACTACAACATCAACCCTGTTTTCGGAACACTGGAAGACATGGACCGCCTTCTTGCCGAAGCAAAAAAACGTGACATGTATATCCTTCTGGATCTCGTAGTAAACCACTGTTCTGACGAGCATGAGTGGTTCAAAAAAGCCTGCGAGGATCCGGACGGAAAATATGGTAATTTCTTCTACATTACCGACAAAAAAGAGGGCGAACTTCCATGCAACTGGCGCAGTTACTTCGGTGGCCCTGTCTGGGAAACTCTGCCGGGACATCCGGACAAACAGTATCTGCACGTTTTCCACAGGAAACAGCCGGATCTGAACTGGGAAAACCCAGAAGTCCGCGAAGAAGTATACAAAAATATTAACTGGTGGCTGGATCGCGGTGTCAGCGGTTTCCGTATCGACGCAATCATTAATATCAAGAAGAAATTCCCATTTGCAGACTATCCGGTCGATCGTCCGGACGGCCTTTCCAGTATTCAGAATATGTTGAAAGAAGCTACCGGAATCGGTGAATTCTTAAGTGAAATGCAGGCGCGCACCTTTGGCCCGCACAATGCTTTTTCCGTAGGTGAAGTTTTTGATGAAAAAGACGAAGAACTTCCGGATTTCATCGGAGATGGCGGATATTTTTCCAGCATGTTTGACTTCTCCACGACCATTTTCGGAGGAAGCCCGAACGGCTGGTATGACCGCAAAACCATCACTCCGGACGATTATAAGGAATGCTGTTTCCACTCCCAGCAGCGTGTCGGGGATATCGGTTATCTTTCCAATATTATAGAAAACCATGATGAACCGCGTGGTGTCAGCCACTACATCCCGGATGGAGACCTTTCTCTCCACAGTAAGAAACTGCTTGCAACAATGTATTTTATGCTCCGTGGACTGCCGTTTATCTATCAGGGGCAGGAAATCGGTATGGAAAATATGCACTTCCAGTCCATTGATCAGGTCGATGATATCAGCACGATCGACGAATATCATGTTGCCAAAAATGCCGGCTTAGACGAAAAAGAGGCACTGTCCTGCATCTCCAGATACAGCCGTGACAATGCCCGTACACCGGTTCAGTGGAACGACAGCGTCAATGCCGGATTTACCAGTGGAAATCCATGGCTTCCGCTCAACCCGAATTATAAAGAGATCAATGTAGCTTCACAGGAAAACGATCCGGATTCTCTTCTTTCTTTCTATAAAGAACTGATTGCACTGCGTAAAAATCCGGAATATAAAGAAACCATTGTTTACGGCGAACTGATTCCTTATCTCGAAGAACAGCACAACCTGATGTCTTACTATCGTAAAGGAGACAAAACCCTCCTTGTGCTTGGCAATTTCCAGAAAGAGCCTCAGACTGTAAAACTGCCGTCTGCATGCCGCAAAGTTCTGCTTAACAATTATCCTGAGCTGAATGTCAATAATGGCTCTGTAATTCTTGATAATTACCAGGCGGTTGTAATCGAACTGTAAACCAAATTTTCCGTTTATCTGATTTCATACAGTAAAAAGTCCCCACAGGGATATGTATACTGAAATTCTTCAAAGTTTCAGCAACTCATATCTTGTGGGGATTTCTTTATCTTATTTGCAGAGCTCTTCAGCCATCTGATCAAGTTCTTTGATGTTTTCTTCACTTAAGGAAGACATGATCTTAACTGTGGTATCAAGCCATGTAATGTTTTTGCTCTTTTCGAATTCTGCTTTCATAACTTTGGCAGCATTCGGAGCCCAGCTTCCGTTCTCGATCAGACCGATCGTACGGTTCTGATAGTTTCTTTCTGTCAGATGGTCGATGTATGTTTTCATGAACGGGAAGATATCTGCATTGTAGGTAATTGTGGCAAGAACCAGTTTACCATAGCGGAATGCATCTTCAACAGCTTCTGCCATATCATCTCTTGCAAGATCAAATACGGAAACTTTCGGGCAGCCTTTCTCTTCCAGCTTCTGTGCCAGAACTTCTACGGCTTTCTTTGTATTTCCATAAACAGATGAATATGCGATCACAACGCCCTCACTCTCAACTTTGTAAGAGGACCAGATGTCATATTTCTCAATGTAATGTCCCAGATTCTCAGTCAGGATCGGTCCATGCAGCGGGCAGATCGTCTGAATGTCCAGAGTTGCAGCGGCTTTGAGAAGCTTCTGTACCTGTGCACCGTATTTACCAACAATACCGATATAATAACGACGGGCTTCGCAATCCCAGTCTTCCTCTACATCAAGCGCACCAAATTTACCAAATCCGTCTGCAGAAAACAGAACCTTGTCTGTGCTGTCATATGTAACCATAACTTCCGGCCAGTGAACCATCGGTGCAAATACAAATGTCAGGACATGTTTGCCCAGTGTCAGGCTCTCGCCATTGGCAACAACCAGTTTTTTGCCTTCCAGATCCATGCCTCTAAAGAAGTTTTCCATCATGGTAAAGGTCTTTGTATTTGCAACAACAGTGGTATCCGGATATGCTTTCATGAAGTTTTCGATGTTTGCCGCATGATCCGGCTCCATATGCTGTACAACCAGATAATCCGGTTTTGCTCCATCCAGGACTTTGGCAACATTTCCAAGCCATTCTTCTGTGAAGTTTGCATCTACCGTATCCATAACTGCGATCTTTTCATCTTTGATCACATATGAGTTATAGGACATGCCATTTGGCACCTCATACTGTCCCTCAAACAGGTCGACCTGATGGTCATTTACACCTACATAATAAATATCATTTCCGATTTTCATCTTAACAATGTACCTCCTTATTGATCCGGATTTTATGTTATTCTAAAACATTTTCATTTCTGTCCACATTATATCTGCTCCCTTACCCGAAATCAATAGGGACCTTTTTATTATCGACATTTTATAACCTTCATGTTATAAACAAACATCCCCAGTGATGCAAGAATGATCAATCCATATCCTATGAAACTATAGCAATCCGGAATTTCACCAAACAGGAAAAATCCCAGAAGTGTCGCGAATATGATCTGCGAATAATCAAAAATAGAAATCTTACCTGCCGGTGCATACGTATATGCTGCTGTGATCGTAAACTGACCGCCTGCTGCAAAAAGGCCCGCCATCAGAAGCGTCATAAGCTGTTTTCCTGTCATCGGAGTATAATCAAAAATCAGATACGGAAGCACAAACAGGCATGAAAATGCAGAAAAGTAAAATACAATGATCGGACCTTTTACTCCATGTGTTCCCAGCACACGCACCATTGTATATGCAATTCCTGCTCCAAGTCCTCCGCAGACTCCGATCAATGCCGGAATCAACGCTGCATTCTGAAATCCCGGTTTTACCACAAAAAGGCATCCGATAAATGCCAGCAGCACACAGGTTCCCTGCACCGGAGTGATCTTTTCTTTCAAAATCAGAAAAGAAAAAATAATTGCAAAAAACGGGGACAATTTGTTCAGGATCGAAGCATCGGCAACAAGCAGATGGTCGATCGCATAAAAGTTACAGAGGATTCCCAGTGTGCCGAACGCACAGCGAAGGAGCAGCGCACCCCAGTACTGTTTCTGCACCTTTGGTACAATATGATTTTTGCCTAAAATGATCGCTGCAAAAATTGCTGCCACCAGATTACGGAAAAAGCTTTTCTGAATGGATGGCAGATCTCCCGCCAGACGCACACTGACATTCATGCATGCAAAGAAAAATGCCGACAGAATGATCATAAGCATTCCTTTTATATAATTTTCCTGTTTCATTTCTATTTCACCAAGCCTCTCATTATTTCTTCCTGTTTATCATATCACTAACTGCCGATGTGATACAAGCAGGATTCCTTTTGAATGAATTAAGGAAATCTACTTTTCTGTAATTTTATATAGCGATTTCGATATTTTTCGGTTATAATGATATTCGAATACACACTTAAAGAGACGCGGTACCATGCTACAATAATAAAGTTGTCTCAGAACGGAGGAGAAATTATGGAAATTGTCTGTTTAGACCTTGAAGGCGTACTGGTTCCTGAAATCTGGATCGCATTTGCAGAAGAAACCGGTATCCCGGAATTAAAAAGAACAACAAGAGATGAGCCGGACTACGATAAACTAATGAAATACCGTCTCAATATTTTGAAAGAACATGGCCTTGGACTTAAGGAGATTCAGGAAACCATTTCCAAAATCGATCCGATCCCGGGCGCCAGAGAATTTCTGGACAAGCTCCGCGAACTGACTCAGGTCATCATCATCAGTGATACATTTTCACAGTTTGCCGGACCTCTGATGAAAAAACTCGGTTATCCGACTATCTTCTGCAACTCTCTCGTAGTCGCAGACAACGGCGAGATCACAGACTTTAAAATGCGCTGTGAAAAATCCAAATACACAACCGTAAAAGCACTGCAGTCCATTGGATATGATACCATTGCAAGCGGTGACAGCCACAATGACCTCGGCATGATCCAGGCAAGCAAGGCAGGATTTCTCTTTAAGAGCACTGATGCGATCAAAGCCGAATATCCTGAAATTCCGGCATATGAAACATACGACGAACTTTATGACGCAATCAAAAAAGTAATCGAGGGTTAATCCCCCGATTACTTTTTTAATTCCTGTGTATGAACCAGTGATGCATATACCCCTTCTTTTTGCATCAGTTCGTTGTGCGATCCTTTTTCAACAATCTGTCCCTGTTCGATAACCACGATGTCATCTGCACTCTTGACTGTAGAAAGTCTGTGGGCTATGATGATCGTCGTTCTTCCGACTGCAAGTTTCTCAAATGTTTCCTGGATTTTTGCCTCTGTCACACTGTCCAGCGCAGAAGTTGCCTCATCCAGAATCAGAATCGGCGGATTTTTCAGAAAAATACGTGCAATTGAAATTCTTTGTTTCTGTCCACCGGAAAGAAGCGCGCCTCTTTCTCCGACATTTGTATCAAATCCTTTCGGCATTTCCATAATATCGTCATAAATTTCTGCCATCTTTGCCGCCTGTATGATTTCATTCATTGTCGCATCGAGTTTTCCATAACGGATGTTCTCCGCAATACTGTCTGCAAAAAGGAAAACTTCCTGCTGCACAACACCGATATTTCTGTGCAGCGATTCCTGTGTAGCCTTTCTTACATCCATTCCATCAATGGAAATACTTCCGTCAGTCACATCATAAAATCGCGGAATCAACTGACTGAGCGTAGTTTTTCCGCCACCGGAAGATCCTACAAACGCAATCGTCTCACCCGGTTTTATATGAAGGGAAACATCCTTAAGTACTGTCTGATCTCCCTCATAAGCAAATCCGACATGATCTATATCGATCTGTCCTCTGACATTCTGAAACTCCGTGGCATCCGGTGCATCCTTAAGTCCCGGTTCTGTCCGCATCAGTTCTACAAATCTGTGCAGACTGGCTGTTCCGTTCGCAATCAGTTCCACCGTCGTTGAAAGCTTACGTACCGGATTTACAAAAGTAGACACATACAAACTGAATGTGATCAGATCAATGATGTTCAACTGATCTGACATGATCAGTGCACCGCCGACCGCAATCACGATTGCTGAAAGAATACACATGAAAAATTCCATTACGGAATTAAACATTCCCATTGCCCGATAAAAATCCGCTTTTGAATCACGGTAGCTCAAATTTGCAGAATCAAATTTGTCGAGTTCTTTTTCCTCATTTGCAAAAGCTTTCGCCGTCCGAAGACCGGAAAGTCCGGATTCAAAATCCGTATTGATCGCTGCCATCTCTTTTTTTACATTACGGGATGCATTCTGCATGGAAAAACGGCATTTCCACACGATCACAAGAAAAATCGGAATTGTCACTGCGATCACCAGCGCCAGTTTCCACTGGATCGTAAACATAATGATCAGCGCACCAATGATCGTTACTGTTGAGATAAAAATATCTTCCGGTGCATGATGTGCAAACTCCGTAATATCAAATAGTTCCGATGTGAGCCGACTCATTAACTGCCCCACGCGGGCATTGTCAAAATACGAATAACTCAGCTCCTGAATATGCTGAAATAAGTCTCGTCGAAAATCTGTTTCTATCCGGACACCAAACGTGTGTCCCCAGTAAGTAATAATATAGGTAAAAACAGACCGCAGAATGTATGCACAAAATACGATTGCCATGACGGTCCAGAATGTTCTCCATGCATTATCCGGCAAAAGCTTATACATGCACCATCTGGAAATAAACGGAAACGCCAGATCGATCATCGCAATTCCCAGTGCACATGCCATATCCAGGAAAAACAGTTTCCTGTGAGGTTTGAAATATGACAGAAATATCTGCATTTCACTTTTGTTTTTAAAATCTTTCCGATTCATTGTTTTCTCCCATCTTTTATTTTCTGTTGTTTCATTTAATTTCATTTGAAATTATACTTTAGTACTCTACTCCTGCCGCTTCCGTAAAAAATCGTCCTGAGAATTGAACTTTTTTTCATATTGATTTCACTCACTTTCTGACACTCATCTTAGCACAAATAGTAAGTCAAATGCAATATCGCGGATTTCTTAAACACGCAAACGAGGCAGGAACCGTATGATCCTGCCCTTTCATGCTTATTATTTTGTTTTCACTCAGATCAGTTTGCGCCTCCTCGCTTCCGCGATTGCTGCTGTTTTATTTTTAACGCCTAATTTACGGTATGTTTCCCGGCAGTGGTATTTCACCGTCGCTTCCGAAAGTTTCATGCTTTGGGCTATAGCCGCTGACGCCATGCCTTCTGCCTGTAATTTCAGTATTTTGACTGCATTGGTACTTAAAGAGATCTGCTCTTCTACTTCTTCCATAAGATAAGATGGATATGCTTCTGCCATCTGCCGGCATTCTGTCAGAACCTGATTTTTGTACTCTGCATCCTGCCAGATAAATTTTTCTTTTTCAAACATCTGCATCAGCACCAAACCTTCTCTGGTCAGAACCCGTACGAAATGGTACTCTTCTGCCCTGCTTATGCACTCCTGCAGCGTTTCTTTCCACGCTGGCTGATTCATCCGGTATTGTACGATTGCCAGAAGAAGCGTTGCTTCCATATATATGTAAGTTCGTTTCATCAGCTTTGCATAATACAGAATCTGCTGAATCAGACAATACGCAGCCTGATACTGCCCCCTCTGTATGTAGATTCTTACTTTCGTCAGATAACGGAAACGATCCATGGTACAAAATTCTCTGCTCTCATCCGGTGCCTGTGCCATCCAGTCTGCCACATCTTTTCCCATGTATAAATGCACACGGCATAAAAAAGTATCTATATTAGGAAGCAGATTCGGTGCATCTTTCCTTGCCCGTTCCCGAAAACTCAGCAACGTTTTTTCTGCACCTTCTGCATCTCTGTTTAAAACAGAAAGCCATGCAAGCAGACCAACACCGACAAAAAACAGTTCCAACTTGCCGCCGCTGTCTGTCTCCATTTTTCCTTTTTCTGCAAGCGAAAAAATCTCAAAAATATCCTGTCCCTTTTCCAGATAACTTTCTGCAAGTGCCATCGGAACAAGACCTTTGCCATATTTGCCAAGAACAAATGCTACCGGTATGCCGATCCCTCGCGCAAGTTCTTTGTCATGTTTGCTCCATTCACAGAAATCTTTTCCTCCATTCATCAGAGACGGAAGATTACTCGTAACAGAAAACTCCGGAAGTACTGCTTTTCGGTCACGCAGTAACAGATCCGCATTCTTGAAAATATCGATCAGTCCGGTACTTCCCGTATGTGGCAATGCAATTTTCAGATAAAGAAGGCGGCTTCTTGCCTCCCGCTTCTCGCTTCCCGTATGTTCCTCTGCATATTTTTCCAATGCGTGATACCAACGATCGCTTTCTTCGATATTCATCAACATTGACTGCAGTAAACTGAGCCCCGCCATAAGAACAGGACTGTTTTCCACAATATTGTCCGGAAGTTCCAGATAATATCTGCGAAGCTCAAAGTAATGCCCGCTGGAAGGATTTTTTCTTGCATTTGCAGTCAGAAGTCTTGAAATGCTATCCATATCATTATATTTTTCATACATATCAAGTGCTTCCGGGATCTGGTCGTTAATCTCATAATATAACCCTGCACTGTAATATAGACGCTCGATCTGTTCTGCGGTTTTGCGTCTGCGAAGTCTCTGCTGCATAGATTTACGCATCGGCCAGCGGCATCTCCAGATTCCGTTTGTACCACATATTTCAAAGAAATTTCCTGTTTCTTCAGCCTGTGAGATCAACTTTTCTACATCACGCCTGCCGGTCAGCATTGCTGCAAGCTGAACTGTAAATTCTTCTACGACTGAAACATCCATAAAAAATTCCTGAAGCTGCAGATCCCACTGATCATATACATGAACCTCCAGATAATCCCACTGACGCTTAATCGTCCGCTCCAGATTACAGTTTTCCATGACATAAAAGAACAGCGACAATGGATTTCCGCCACCTATACTCCATGCTTCCTGATGTTGTTCATGCGGAAGTTCAAGTCCGAACTGCTCTATGTATGCAATCTGCTCATCAAGAGAAAAAAGAAAATCTTCTTCTTCGATTTCTACAAAGATATATTTTGCGCGAAGTGGCAGCAGCCAGCGAGGGAACGGACACCGTGAAATCAGGATCAGCCATATGTCTTCTCTGCCGAGCAGTTCTTTTATTTTTTCAAAATAAGCTTCTTTTTGGGAAGAATCTGCAAGTGACTGGAGATCATCAATCACAACAGTGTGCTCAGTAGTTTTCTTTTCTATATTGATCTCATCTGCAAGAATCGTTGTCGCGCTGTAATAACTGCATTTCTTCATATTAACATTATTTAAGATCAATGCAGTTTTACCAATACCGGTCACGCCATAAAGATAAAGTGGAGTATGAAATTTCCGGGCTGAACGGAATTTATTCCCTGCTTTTTTCGGGCATATATAGGTTTCGCTTACAGATTTAATGTTTTTCTTCATACTCCCCTCCTCTTGATTTTCAGATTTTGTGTAGTGTATCTTTATTGTAGCAGAGTATTTTTCTTTATGGAACTATCCGAAAGGATAGTTTTTTGTTTTTACATGATTATGATGACAGCTTTTTATTACACAAAAAAAGCCGGGATCCTTACGGATCCCGGACATATATGGGGAGAATAAGCATTGGAAGGTTAACCTTCAATTGCAATGTAACCATTTTTTTCAACGGCTTTTGGTGCTTTCTTCGGAACAGAAAGTTTCAGAATACCGTCTTCGTATTTTGCATGAATATCTTCTTCGCTGACAGCATCGCCAACATAGAAGCTTCTGCTTAAGGTTCCTGCATAACGTTCGCGTCTGATGTAGTTACCTTCTTTATCTTTTTCGTCTTTATCCAGACCTTTGGCTGCTGCCAGTGTCAGGTAGCCGTCTTTCAGCTGAACCTTGATCTCATCTTTCTTAAATCCAGGAAGATCTACATCAAGTTCATAACTGCCATCGGTCTCACGGATATCTGTTTTCATCATGTTCTGTGCATGTTTACCATAAAGTGGATTTTTCTTGCCCCAAAACTCATCGTTAAACGGGAAGTTCATCCAATCATCATCAAATAAGTTTTCTCCAAAAATACTAGGCATCAACATAAGTCATCTCTCCTTTTCATGACAAACAAATTTATATTTAAGCCTTGCGGCTGTTACTTACAAATCTATATTTAACGGCACCGTCCGCAGTCTTCGGGCAGTACCATAAGCTTTTACCTGTCAGATATTATCTGCCGAAATTCTGTCACATCAGTTATCCATCGATTATTCAATGGTGATATATTTCGGATCATTGGAAACCGGTTTTGCTTCTTTCTTCGGAACAAACAGTTTCAGGATACCGTGTTTGTATTCACCTTTGATATCTTCCTGTGTGACATCCTCGCCTACATAAAAGCTTCTCTCGCAGGCTCCTGCATAACGTTCACGTCTGATGTAGCGACCTGACTTCTTGTCATCCGCTTCTTCATCAAGGCCTTTGGCTGCACTGACAGTCAGATAACCATCTTTCAGTGCTACCTTTACTTCATCTTTCTTAAATCCAGGTACATCAATAACCAGTTCATAACCATCCTTGGTTTCTTTGATATCTGTCTTCAGAAGATTCTGTGCTCTGTGTCCATAAAGTTTCTTTTCTGCTTTCTTCTCATCTTTGTCATCATAATAGAACGGTGTAAAGAAATCATCAAATAAATTTTCTCCAAAAATACTAGGCATTAACATAAGTCATCTCTCCCTTTTTAATAATTCTATATTGAAATAAGTTTTAATTCGGAACCCGGTTGGTATGAGAGATATCTAAGAGATTTTCTTCAATCTTCTTATCTCTTTATCCCTCTTCCTTTGTTCTAGTTGTAATATAACACGTATTGTTAGCACTGTCAAGAGGTGAGTGCTAATTATTTTGTGAACTCTTTGTGTAATTTCCCGCAAAGCCTTGATTTTACTGGGTTTGCGACGTTTTTGACTTTTGTTATTTTTGCCCTTTTTGGGTGTTTTTTGTGGTTTGACACCAATTTGACACCAATTTTTATTTTTTTGGTGTCAGCCATTCACTGCCATATTATCCAATCTGGCAATCTCTTTCTCTACTCTGTCCAGTCCGTCTAAGTGATTATAGACTTCCATTGTGACGCTGATGTGAGCATGTCCCATGATATACTGCAACACTTTTATGTCCATTCTCTGCTCTGCCATACGTGTACAAGCAGTATGTCTCATCACGTGAGCTGAAATCTTCGGTAAATATTCAGGAGAACGCTTTTCCCGTTTTGCTGTTAAAGTTTCTTCCTTGTTATAGGCATCAACAATATTGTACAGTACATTATTGACTGCACTCGGCATCAATGGTCTTCCTGTTTTTGCCATGAAGATAAAACCCTTATGACCATCCACTTCATAATCACGATCTTTCGCAAGCATGAAGTTCTGCTCTTTCTGTTCCTTAAAAGCATTCCAGACTTCTTTTGTCATCGGGATTCTGCGAATCCCTGCACTGGTCTTTGGAGTACTTATATAGAATCGGCATCCGTCACCAAGATTCTTATAGATGAGCTGATGGTCAACACTTACTGATTTCAATTTCATGTCTATGTCTTCCCATGTCAAACCGATCAGCTCTCCACATCTCAGCCCCGTACCAAGCATAACTGACAGCATCGGATAATATGCATTATAAAAACTATGTTCTTTTACAAATGCAAGTAATTTTTCCTGTTGTGAAGCAGTCAGAGCAATTCTTTTCTTAGGTTCTTTTCCATAATCACTGCTAAAATTCTTTGCAGGATTTTTTCTGATTATGTCATCATCAACTGCCATTTCCAATGCAGGATAAATCATATTATGAAGATATTTGATAGTTGAAAATGCGTATCCCTGTCGTGATAGATATGTATAGTAGGCTTTAATGTGTGATGGAAGAATCTGGACAACTTTATAAGTTCCAATTTCAAACTTGACTCTGTTATCCCACATCCGAATGTAGTTGGCTCTGGTAGATTCTGCAAACTCTCTGGTAGCCATATACCGATCAAACAACTGGTTCAAGGTCAGCTTCTTAATTGCACCATCTGTCAGGATATTGTCATCCTGATCTTTTGCAATCTGCTTTTCCTTTTCCCTGAGTTCTGGCAGATCGGGAGCATAGACTGTATGTCTTTTGCCACTCATAGAATCTGTATAGCGATAACTATAGCGACCGTCTGATCTCCAACTTTCCCCATCTTTTAATTTGCGTCCCTTTGGGTCTTTTCTACTATTCTGTGCCATGAAAATCATCCTTTCGTATCGAAAAGCTACTCAGTCTTTGACCTCATGGCATGGTTTTAATCTCCCTATTATTATACCACAATTAGCACTCACCATAAAGCACTTCCCCCTATTCCTGCAAAGTTTCCAGATACTTTTTTACTGCATCCACTGAGTAAAGAACCCGTCTTCCGATCGTAATTCTCGCCCCCGCCTGTTCCCCAATTTTTCTTGCGGTAGCACGTCCACATGAAAGCATTCCTGCCAATTTTTCAACATCAACTGTTATCTGCTGATCCGATTTTCTCTGTGCTGTTTTATTCATACTTCTTTATGTCCTTTCAAAAATTGTAAACAAGAAGGAGAGGTGTATAAATGCCTCTCCCTCTTGATAACAGTTGTTTATTAATTCAGATCTCTGTAAAAGCTATTTTCATAAAGAAGGTTATTATCTTTAGTACATTCTACTGAATAAAAAACATGCTCATCATTTTCTTTCATCACTGTCACACACAAACGATTATTTTCTGTAGTAGCAAACATAATTTCCATTGATTCCTGTCCGTCTGGAGCAATACTCCACCGGTAGTCTAAGGAGTCCCCCTCGTCAGTTATTTCGATAGCTGTCTGCATCATTCCGTCTACCGTTTTAGGGTATTCGAGTTCCTGAATCGCTTTCTCACATTTTTCTTTGAAGTCGTTAATTTTTCTGTTCAACATAAATTTTTCCTCCGTAAATAAATTGTTTTTTCTTTCCGCTACTATACTTTACTCCGCATTACAACAAGCCAACACTTCACACCGCATCACTTTACTTTTACACCGCTATACCAGACTGTACTAAACTATCTTTACATCCCTTACCTATACGGCACTGCATTAATTATACTTATTTGCTGTATTTCTTTTTCTCGGCGTTTGCAACTGCCCGGAGGAAGCGAACCGCCCCCATATTTCTCTTACTATTTGAACTATTCGCCACACTTTTTGCATCAAACAGAGGATAATCATGTCTTGCCAGAAAGCCCCGGATCTGCTCCATTGTGATCCCTTCGCAGATTATTTTTCCGGTAGTTATGTCCTGTAGGCGGTAGCGTCTCACATAATACGGGGAACGATCACACTTATATCCACCGTTACACCAAACCAGTTCGACATTAAAATCTGCCTTTAAAATTCTCTTTATCCGGGGGACTGCATACGGCATGTATACATATCCCCGGATAATTCCTGTGAAGGAACCGAAATCGAGAATCTCGTCATCCTCTTTTAAGCGATTATTTCGTTTTTCCATAACCAATCCTTTTCAGTTTTGACATATCTGAAAGGTCTATTACCGCCTACATCTATGCTGTAATTCCCCCTGCTTTTTCGCTCGCTACTTCCACAAATAATCACTGACATATCACAGCTTGCAAATATAATCGTTATTGTTCGCTCTTCATTATATCCTCCATGCAAAACCTTTCGTTCATAATAGATCTCGTGTACATCCTCTTCCAACTCACCTATAAGTTTTTCGAGCATATCCATATTTGTAGGAAATTCCGCTGAATCAATAATCTGTTTTGCTCGTTCGCAAATACCGTCGACTATAAGTCTATCCATTCTCATTATATTTTTACCTCTTTCTGAAAAAATCAACTTCTAGGTTTCTCATGTTATATGACATCTTCCCAACAATCATGTTTATCATCACCTACCTTTATTCCAGGAGCACCCGTTTTTAGAAAGACATTAATGTACAGAAGACTTTTTCCATAAGTTCTTCGTATCTCTTTCACAATTCTATCTTAGTCGATTGGTTTCTTTCACTTTTCGAGTGATGTCACCCGTTTTTTTGGAAGAGTTTCTTTCGGATCGTTAAATGGATTGATAATGTCTGCTTGGGTTGCAATCTTGCGGAATCCATCAGGGTCAACATGGTTTTTGATTCTGGCTAACAGATCGTCTCGATCAACATAATCTTCGCTGTCCATGCTATAGGTCATAAAGTCACCGTTGTTGTCTTTGTAATGGTACACAATCTTATTGATTCTTCGTCTGAGCTGTTCATAAGTGTCAATTTTTTGGACAGTGTTCTGCACCATGATGTCATAGAGTTCTTCAGGGGCATAGATGCTTGTAATGAAGAAATTTTCCCATAGATTATAAGTATTGTTGTACCTGCTATGTGTCTGCATTTTGGGGTATTCGTTGAGCATCACCAGTAGTTTACTGTAAGAAATCCCCACTCCTTTAAACTCGTCCATGAAAACCACACTTGGAGCACCTTCTGTGATATAGTTATCCAGTCCACCAGAAGCATTATTATCAAAATCGGTAAATAAGTATACATTCTCTTTTCCGAATTTTTTACACACCTCTATATAAGAAAAGGTTTTTCCGCTTCCAGATTCTCCGAAGTGGTATTCTGTATATACTGGTCTGGTCAAAGGCATGTTTGCAATTTTCATGTTGATAAACGCACTCCGAATCATTTTCTCGTAGCGATAAAATTTGAAGTTCTGATTCAAAATTTGTATAGGAGTCCATCCTTTATCTAAAAGATCCTCGATCTCTTCAAGATCGGAACGCTTACCCTGTACATCCTGTACATTATCTATTCCTGTTGTATACAAAACCTCTTCCCCCTTTTCTGCATATTTTCCAGTCTTTGTCATGTAATCAGCCAGTGCTTTTTTTCCTCCTAACTGTGGTTCTACATGACTGTTTCCAAGAATCTTTGCAACATTCTGTAATGTAGTTGGGTTCTTGCTATATAAAGCAACATGCAGATGGTAGCATCCGTCTTTACTCATACAAACAGCAACCGCACAATTTCGCATATTTTCTCGTGCACTTTCATCCCATTTCTCTGTAACAAACTCTGCTACAAGTTCATGGTCATATATCTGATCTTCTGTCAGTCCCATGTTCTCCAAATTTTTCACATGGACAACTGCTATAAAAGATCGACTTTTCATTTTTGGATCAAATCCCATCGTCACACCTCCGTTGTCTGTCACATTTATACCGTGACAAATTTATCTGTTGTAAGCCTTGAAAAATCAAGGTTTTTGATGTATAGTATCAGTACCAATAGTACCGGGGTAATACTGACCGGTACTTCTTGACGCCTGCCCTTCCTGTGCTTCATGCCTTCGGCATTCCGCACAGTCGGACTAGGCTACAAATAATTCCTTTATTCAGTCTCGCATCTGTTCAGGGCGTTTTCTATCATTTGAAGACTACGCTCATAGTCTCGAATTTGGGGAACCACGATTTCTTTCAACGGACTGCCATCCGTTTTAAGATATCCTTTCCCTCGACCTTTGGGAGCTATTTGTTCCTTATAGTCCGAAAACACCATCTGAACAGATTCACGACTGAGAGTCCCTAAACCTACCACATTACCAAAATTGTCCCTGCCGACCAAATAATTTGCATCTGCCCGCTGTAGTGCGAGAATTACAAAAATTGATATTCCGCGACCAAGCATTAATATAGAAGCAAGCTGTTTCTTAAATTCGTCCTGTTCCTTCTTTGAATACAAGCCCAAAAATCCACTCCATTCATCTATTACCAGATAAATAGGCAAGAAATTTTCTTTCGGATGTTCCATTCTAACCTGCATTTCATCAAATACATATTTCAGTGCATCCGCAAGTCGTTCATGTTTATAATAGTTTTTGCATCCATCGAGAGAACGAAAATCCATGCCTTTAAAATCAGCTAAAATCAGCGTTCCGCGCCTACAGCTCAACTGTCGTAAGATCAACACCAGAAGATAGGTCTTGCCTGAGCCACTAGGGGCTACAATTAATAGATGTGGGACTTTATTCAGCTTGACTAAGGCTTGTACTTTAATACCTCTTTGTAATGCCTGCGCTTCAAATCCCACAGCAAATGTCTGCTCACTCGATCTCATCATCATAAACATCCTGCTCCTGTGTCTGCACGACATGCTCTCTGTCGAAAATCCGCTTTCGATAAAGTGCCGCATAATTATTTCCGATATACATAAGTTCAAAAATCAATCGGTGACGCTTTTCGTCCACTTCAATCTGATCTATGTAAACACTCCACCAACTGCCATATCTATTACTGGCATAGACAGAGCGTAAACCGTAGCATCCGTAGGTGGACAGTTCTTGTTCCACATAATCTTGAATTAACTGTCGAAAAGTCTCGGTATTTTGTTCCAGATCTTCTGGTATAATCAAGGACAAGCGATAAAACACATTATTTTGCCGAAACGCCACCCCATCCATGTTGAGACAAAGTTCATCCTCACCCAAGGGAAGACCAAGGAAGTCATTATTCTTTTTTAAAACCGTAAAAAGAAAATATCTCAATCGGGGTAAAATAATATCTGCGTTTTTGCTTTTTCGCTTATCTGAAATCCTTAATGCGATCAACCAACAATATTCTTCAATCGCAGATTTATCAATTTTCACAAAAATCTTTCCTATATAATAGGAAAAAACAAAAATGATACTTGCACTTGTCAGGTACACCAGGCATCCAACTCCACATAGCGAAAGAGCAGTAGTCGGTGTCATTGACGGATTGTTACGAAGAACCAGAAGTGTCACAAGTATTGCACCTAAGAGGGTGCAGATAAGACAAAATGACATGTCTTGTCTATGTTGCTTATTCATATTTTCTCCTTTCTCCCCCTCGCGGTGGAGGGGGACAAGCATTACTCGCTGAGGAACTCGACGTTTACCAGTTTCACAAAGGTTTTGCCGGGAGTCAGCTCCATAGTAAGAACTACAGGTGTGCGTTTGGCTACACCTTCAAATTCTGCATAAAGCTCTTCGGACGTGAACAAGGTAAAGAACTCATCACCGTCCTCATCCAGAAACTTGCAAGCATAAAGATCCTGCTTTTTTTTACCTTTAAAAGTGCTTGCAAAGATAAATCTGCACTTTCCTACCAATCTCATGGCTTTCTCCTTTCATAGTATTCAAATGTCAAGGTGCGTTTTTCTTAACTTCTTTTCGGAGGCGGTCTCACTTTCCCCTGTTCTCGTTTTTTCTTATTCCAAAGCAACACGAACTCTTTTCTAAGTCTCTGTATCACCTTACTGTCCTCCTTTCATTTGCCTGAAAAACATGCTATAATTGTTTACAAGCGTATCTTAGCAGAAAATAAGAAACATTAATATGGGGTAAAAAAGAACACTCTTTTCTACCCCGATAAGGAGTCAAAATGCATAGAAATGATAGTTTTTATTATTGGAAAACCTGGAAAAAAACTGTAGACTCATTTCCTCTAAAATATAGACGCGCATTAAACCATTACGTTTGTGCGTTGCATGTTAACCCCCAAAAATCCTATAGCATAAGTTTTCTTAATATGAAGAAGAGAAAAATGGTATTTTCAAAAAGGGGAGAGACATTTTGGAAGAAATTGCAACAGACATATAATGAAGTAAAAAAGACAGATACGGATATACGCGATGTTCGAAACAATATGAAAAATTATTTCAGTAAACAACCAATTAAACGTGTTGTTGATGATCCCTACACTGATCTTACAGTGTTATCAAAATTTTTCGGATCTGCTAAAGAAGACATCGTTTCAGGAATCGAACGTGTTTCAGCCAAAAGGGAATTTCGATTACAACCTGATTCTAAACTTTTACTCGCGGATGAAATTACTGACGATCAGACAAATACCCAGAAACAATTCTTGACACTAACAACCAAGCAACAGAAAGCTCTTGTGGAATTAGCAACCAATCTCGCTATCGCTTATCAATACGAAAAATTCGAAATTGAAGATGAGACAGAAATGGACATATAAAAAAAGCTCCCTACCGTTAAATAGGAAATATTTTGATAACACATTCGATGGACATATCCAGAATTAAGCATAAATTTCACTGGTATAAAAGATACCGTTACGATTGCAAAAAAAATAGTGTTGGGCAACACCCAACACCAAGTTTATTTCTAATCTGAAGCTCCTGCAAAACGCAGGAGCTTATTTTTCATGTATTTTAAACAGTGCATTAAAATCACATTCAAGGATTTCCGTCAAAGCAATCAGAAGATCTACCGACGGATTATTCAATCCCAATTCTACCTTACTGTATGTGCCTGTTGAAATTTCAACGCCATGTATCTGTAATTGTGCAACTATCTCTTTATTCCGTAGTCCCTTCTCTAAACGAAGTTTCCTTATGTTTTCACCCAGCAAATGGTTTGTACGCTGATTAACCCGATCCATTTGATTTCCCCAATTCTTTTTTGGAAAATCATAAATGAATCTACTTGCATTTTGATTCCAAAATGGAAGTAAATGATAATTATATCACATATCACAAAAAATGTAAGACTTGTAATAAATTTATAACCGTCTATAATTATATATGATGATAAAGAATTTATCAGGCATCACCGTACATGATGCTATCGTACCTTTAAAACTGAATATCATTTTTGATACCTATTCTTTTTTATTGAACAAGAGGAAATCTTAGTTAAAAAGATAGGAGGAATAAAATAAAATGAAACGAAAAAAACATTTATTAGTTGCTTTATTAACACTTTTATTAATCGGGCTTTTACCATGCAATGCATTCGCCGCTTCAAAAAGTATGTCTGTGAAGGTGTCTTGCGGATCGGTTTACGTTGGATCTAGCAAAAAGGTCAGCGTTAAAGCCCCGAAAGGATCAAAAATCAGCTATAAAGCCTTAAATTCTTATGTTTCTACAGATTCAAAGGGGAATGTAAAGGGTAGAAAAGCTGGAACTGGAAAAGTTCGTGTGACTGTATCTAAGAAAGGATATAAAATAAAATATACCCTATAAAGTGGACATGATAAGAAGAAGGGTTCCTGAAAAATGGACATAAGAAGAAGGGATAAAAACCCGGATTATGGACAGTAAAAGGTGGGGATTTCTTCTGGTAGATGATGTATAATAAAAATGTCTACTGGAGGGAATATGAAAGAATATACAGCGAAACAAATCAAAGAACTTAAAGCGAATCCTTATACATTAAAAGTAACCAAGAACAAGCTATATTTCACAATTAAATTCAAAGAAGATTTTTGGACCAGCTATCAGGCGGGAAATGCTCCTAGAAAAATCCTTAAAGATTTTGGGTATAATCTGGAATATTTTGAACAAAAGCAAATCGATAGTCTGGTACAAAGAATAAAACATCAGGCATTGTCAGGTAATGGTTTTACAGAAGGTGAAAATAGAAACAAAAGAATTCCTATGAAAGCAACCTCTGAAGAAGACATGTCGTCACCGCAGTCTATAGAACGTATGCAAAATGAACTTTTGTATCTGAGACAAGAAGTAGAATTTCTAAAAAAAATTATTATTGCGGACAATTCGAGAAAGAAAAAGTAATCATGGAAACAGCAGAAAATAAATTTGCAATCATCCATGAAACTCTTGGTAAAGCCAATAATACATTGTCGGTAAAAATGCTTTGTGAAATCGCTGGCGTTTCGAGATCTGGTTATTATAATTGGGTGAAAGCAGCAGATAAACGGAATGAAAAGGAAAGGCAGGACAGAGCTGATTTCGAACTGATCTTAATGGCTTATAGCTTCAGGGGCTATGATAAAGGAGCCCAGGGAATATATATGAGATTGCTGCATATGGAACCACCTGTAATCATGAACGTCAAGAAAATAAGACGATTAATGAAAAAGTATGGACTTATATGCAGTATACGAAAAGCAAATCCTTACAGACGGATAGCAAAGGCAATAAAGACAAATAATGTTGCAGAGAATCTTGTAAAGCGGGAATTTGAGAAATATGGAGCAAGAAAGATACTGCTTACGGATATTACGTATATACCATATAATGGGCGTTTCTGCTATTTGTCAACGATCATAGATGCTTTTACGAAGCAGATATTATCCTATGTGTTGAGTGAATCATTGGATATTGATTTTGTACTTGAAACAGTGAATCAGATGGTTGAAAAACACGGAATTTCTCTTGCAACAGATACTATCATACATAGTGATCAGGGGTGCCATTATACAAGCTGTAGCTTTATTCAATTGGTAAAGGATAAAGGGTTGAGGCAGTCCATGTCCAGGAAAGGTAACTGCTGGGATAATGCACCGCAGGAAAGCTTCTTTGGACGTATGAAAGATCATATAGGAGAAAGAATACAAAAATGTACAACATATGAAGAAATACAAAACGTTATAGATGACTGGATGGATTATTATAATAATGACAGATATCAATGGGGGTTGGCCAGACTTTCTCCCAATGAATACTACCAGTATATAATAACAGGTATATATCCGATAAAAGGGCGAGTCCCTTTAACAGATATAAAAGATGAAGAAGGTAAAGAAAGGTAATGATATAGGCATCTACTGGCCGGAAAATAAAAATCCCTTCTTCTTAATTTGTCCTTGACAAGGGGTACACTTTAAAAAAGCTACTAAAACTGTAACTGTGAAGGTTGTAAAGAGAAACCAGAAAGTAAATGCTCGGAACGTTACAGTTAATGTTGGTAAGTCTGCTTCTCTTGGTGCATCTGCTAAGACTGGTCTGAAATTTAAATCTTCTAACACGAAGGTTGCTACTGTTAACTCTAGGGGTGTTGTAGTTGGTAAGAAGGTTGGAACTGCTAAGATTACTGTTTATACTAAGGGTAATGGTACTTATAATAAGGCTTCTCGTACTGTAACTGTTAAGGTTACTAAGCCGGCTCATAAACATTCTTATAAGAAAACTGTTATTCCAGCTAAGACTCATACTGTTGAACATAAGGAAGAAGGTCATTGGGTAGAGCCTACTTGGGTAGTTGACAAACCGGCTACTACAGTTGTAGACGTACCGGAACATGATGCTTATGTATGTACTGATGGTACTGAGTTTGAAACTGAGGAACTTGCTAAGGCTCATGTAGACGAGGTTAATGCTCAGCATGTTATCGCTTCTAAAGTAAATAAGGTTATCCATCATGATGCTGTTCCTGAAGTATCTCATGAGGAACAGCAGCTTGTAACTCCAGCTCAGACTTATTATGTGTGTAAAGGTTATAATGGAGAAGGTTGTTCAGAAAATTTTCGTACAACCGATGATAATGAAATGTTAGCACATCAGTCTAAATATGTCAATATGCAGAGTGAAAAAATGTTAGAATATCAGAATCAGGGTATGTCTGCAGATGAGGCTGAAGCTAAGGCAAGAAATGAAATACATGAACATAATGCTACATGTGTAGAAAATACTGAAGCAGTTTATGAAACTGTAAAAGTAGTTGATACTCCAGCAGTAGAAGCATGGGACGAAGTTCTTGAAGACCAGTATGTTGTTACCTGTTCTTGTGGTGAGACTTTTGAGTCCGAGGATGACTTTAATAGTCATAAAGAAAGCAATAGTGTTTCCTATGAACTGAAACATATTGATGCTACTTATAAGGACGTACCCGAGGAGGGACATTATGAAGGCGAACGTACTTGGGTAGTTGACAAGAAGGCTTATATCGAGACAGTTGTAGATACTCCTGAAAAGGTTATTTACAAATGTAGTTGTGGAGCTACTAAGAAATAAATTCCTCTTAAACAATAAAAAATTTTAAGGTTAAGCCTTTGGTGATTTTTATGTCATCAAAGGCTTATTTTTTATGATTTTGTCCTATTTATAATACTGCTTCACTCAATCCTGTCAATTCTGCTATCGCACCGCAAGCGGCTTTGGAATTGACAAAATTAAGCATCAGCAGTTTATATTAATCAACCAAAATCTGATCTATTTCTATGTTCATAGAAACTTACTTTCCCCTATTATCTTTCCTTTTTGACACCAATTTTGACACCAATTTTTATAAATTTGTCGATTTATGACGAACTCTGATAAATTATAAAAAGCCCCGAAAGTGCCTTAAAATAGGCATTTACGACGCTTTATGAATCGAGATGAATCCCATGCCACGCTAGCAAGAGGTGAGTGCTAATATTTTGTGAAAAATCTGTGAATTGTTAATTGAAAAAGTTATTGCAACCCTTAGATCTATTTGTTCTCAAATAGAGACATAGGGGTTGCAATAACCTCTG
>CAKROE010000027.1 GCA_934371915.1 uncultured Blautia sp.
GTATGGAGCTGATTCGCCCGCTGTACTTAATCCGTGAGGCGGACATCATTCACTGGGCAAGTTATAATGACCTGCATTTTATCCAGTGTGCGTGCCGCTTTACAGAGCACTGTGCATCCTGTGGCGGTACCGAAAAAGGTTCAAAGAGGGCTGAGATTAAAGAACTGATCCATGAACTTGCCCAGAAAGATCCGGTTATTGAATATAATATTTTTCGAAGTGTGGAGAATGTCAACCTCAACACCGTTATCGGATATAAGCAGGATGGGGTACGGCATAACTTCCTCGATACTTATGATGATGTGAAATAAATACAGGAATATAGAGCAGCTGCTGTCGGAATGACAGCGGCTGTTTTTTCATGAAATTTCAAGCTGTGCAAACGTTTTCTAATAAACATATTTAAAAGATAGGCTTATTGGTATATAATGCCATTAACATAAAACATATCATTTACATATGTTATAAAAATAATCAACGGGGAGTGGCACAAATGAAGAAATTTCGAAACCTCTGTCTGGCAGCAGTTCTTGGAATCACCGCATTTGCAGGAGTCTGTTCCTACGATGCCGGAGCAGGAACGAATGTACATATTATTAATGTTTCTTATGATCCGACAAGAGAACTGTATGAATCCTATAATAAAATATTCAAAGAACACTGGAAAGAAAAAACAGGACAGGATGTCGATGTCATCCAGTCACATGGAGGTTCCGGCAAACAGGCACTTGAAGTGATCAACGGACTTCAGGCAGATGTTGTGACACTGGCCCTTGAATATGATATTGATGCAATCGAAAAATCCGGGATGATCCGGGATGGCTGGAAGGAGGAACTTCCTGATGACAGTGCACCCTATACATCGACGATTGTATTTCTTGTAAGAAAAGGTAATCCGAAAAACATTCAGGACTGGAATGACCTGATTCGGGATGATGTGGATGTCATTACGCCAAATCCAAAAACATCCGGAGGCGCGCGCTGGAATTACCTTGCGGCATGGGCATATGCACAGAAACAATACGACGGTGATGAAGCACAGATGGAAAATTTTATTAAAAAGTTATATCAGAATGTTCTCGTTCTGGATTCCGGTGCAAGAAGTGCAACAACCTCCTTTGCAGAAAACGGACAGGGAGATGTTCTGATTGCATGGGAAAATGAAGCTTTTCTCTCTGTGGCAGATGATCCGGATGAGTTTGAAATTGTGAATCCGAGCATCAGTGTACTTGCACAGCCGTCTGTAGCAGTTGTTGACGAAGTGGCAGAAAACCGTGGTACGGAAGAGGTTTCAAGAGAATATCTGAATTATCTGTATTCTGATGATGCACAGCGCATTGCCGCACAGAATTATTATCGCCCGGTAAATAAACAGATCTTAAACGAATACAAAGATGTTTTTGACCTCAGCATGGAATTGAAGACCATCGATGATTTCGGAGGATGGCAGGAAGTGCAGCAGAAACATTTTGCAGACGGCGGAGTATTTGACAGAATTTACGGCAACTAAAAGATGAGGAGCGGATATTATGAAAAAAAGTAAAAAAAGGGTGATTCCCGGATTTGGACTGACTATGGGAGTGACAATCACAATGCTGAGCATTATAGTCCTGATTCCGCTGGCATCGCTTGTGGTATATTCATCACAGCTCGGACTGAAAGAGTTTTTCGAAGTAATCACAAGAAAAAGAGTATTGTCCAGCTTTTACGTAAGTTTTATCACAGCACTTGGTGCATCACTGGTCAACGCTGTGATGGGAGTGATTCTTGCCTGGGTGCTGGTGCGTTATGAATTTCCCGGCAAACGGATCATGGACGGGATGATCGAACTTCCTTTTGCACTGCCGACTGCAGTAGCTGGTATTTCGCTCACATCTCTTACAGCAGACCAGGGACTGATCGGAAGTTTTTTTGCAAAATTCGGTATCAAGATCGCCTATACCAAACTTGGCATTACATTTGCATTGATTTTTGTAGGAATTCCGTTTGTAGCAAGAGCGGTACAGCCTGTTCTTGAAAAACTGGATGGTTCTTATGAAGAAGCAGCACGTGTCATGGGTGCAAAACAGGGACTGATTTTTCGAAGAGTAATCCTGCCGGAACTTCTGCCGCCGCTTCTGACCGGAACGGGGCTTGCCTTCGGGCGCTGCCTCGGAGAATACGGAAGTGTTGTATTTATTGCCGGCAACCGTCCGTATGAAACAGAAATCACACCACTGATCATTATGTCAGAACTGCAGGAATTTGATTACCAGAGTGCAACATCTATTGCACTGGTCATGCTCATTGCATCGTTTTTAATCTTATTTTTGATGAATCTGATGCAGGCACGTAATTCAAAAAGACTGAGAGGAGGAGCTATCTGATGGAAAATCATAAAACAGAATCAAAAGCAGTAAAATATCTGCTGATCGGAATCAGTGTCCTCTTTCTTTTGGTGATGCTGGTGCTGCCCTTGTTTGTTGTTGTTACAGAGGCATTAAAAAAAGGCTGGCAGATTTATGTTGAAGCAGTGACAGATTCTTATACGATTGATGCACTGATGCTGACTCTGAAGGCAACAGTCATTGCAGTTTTATGCAATACATTTTTCGGACTGTGCGCAGCCTGGGCAGTGACGAGATTTCAGTTTAAAGGAAAAAAAATCCTGACTACGTTGATCGATGTACCGGTTACCGTATCTCCGATTATTGCAGGTCTTATCTATCTGCTTGTCTTCGGAAAACAGAGTGTTTTGTACCCATATCTGCAAAAAGCAGGGATACAGATTGTATTTGCAGTGCCGGGAATTATTCTGGCAACAGTATTTGTAACGTTTCCGTTTGTCTTTCGCGAACTTCTTCCGGTGCTGGAATCCATCGGAACAGATGAAGAAGAAGCAGCGGCATTGATGGGCGCAAAAGGCTGGACGATTTTTTCGAAGATTACATTTCCACATATCAAATGGGCACTTCTGTACGGCATCGTCTTGTGTACGGCAAGGGCAATGGGAGAATTTGGCGCTGTATCAGTATTATCCGGACATCTCAGAGGACTTACAAATACATTGCCGCTGCATGTGGAAATTTTATTTAATGAATTTCAGTATGTACCGGCATTCGCAGTATCATCTGTTTTGGTGATCATGGCTGTCATTCTTCTGATCATACGAAGTATCATGGAACATCGGGGCAAAAAGGAGGAAGCATAATGTACGTGGAATTAAAAGACATCAATAAGACTTTTGGAGATTATAAGGCATCGGATCATGTTTCCTTCGGAATCGAAAAGGGAAAACTGATCGGACTTTTAGGACCGAGCGGAAGCGGAAAAACAACGATCCTGCGCATGATCGCCGGATTGGAACAGCCGGACAGTGGCGAGATCATCATAGATGGAAGAGTAGTCAATGATATTCCGGCCAGCGAGAGAGGCATTGGTTTTGTATTCCAGAGTTATGCACTGTTTCGCTATATGACAGTTTACGATAACATTGCATTTGGTCTGAAAGTGCAGAAGGCTGACAAAACTTATATCAAAAAAAGAGTAACGGAGCTGATCGAACTGATCGGCCTGAAAGGACTTGAAAAAAGATATCCGAGCCAGCTTTCCGGTGGACAGAGACAGAGGGTTGCTTTTGCCAGGGCACTTGCACCGAATCCGCAGCTTCTGCTTCTGGACGAACCGTTTGCTGCAATTGATGCAAAAATCCGTCAGGAACTTCGCACATGGCTGAAAGACATGATTGAAAAACTCGGTATCACCAGTATTTTTGTCACACATGACCAGGATGAGGCAATTGAAGTTGCCGATGAGATCATCATTACAAACAGAGGTCACATTGAGCAGAAGGGAAGCCCGGTGGAAGTATACCAGAGCCCGGAAACTGCTTTCAGTGCTTCTTTCTTCGGACAGGCAGCGATTGTGAAGGATTATCACATTTTTAACTATTTTGAAGATATTGCCGGAGCAGAGCATGCAATCGTCCGTCCGGAATTTGTCAAAGTGACCAGAAAAAATGAAGTGCAGAAATACAAAAGTTCTGCATCGGAAGCAGTGGTAGAACGTGTCGCCTTCCGCGGCAGCTATTTTGAACTTGGACTGAAAGTGGGAGATGTCCGGTTGAGCGCGCGAAGGGGACTGGATGAAACGCTTGTACATACAGGGGAGACAGTAGACGTTTTTGTACAGCGTATTTTTGTTATAAAAGAAAACAAAGTTTATGCGTTGGAAAACAGTTCGGCAAGAGAAGATTATCTGGTGATCTGACGATATTACTTGTTTTCCCTATAACCTTGTAGTATAATAGGTATATATGGAGGGATTTACATGAAAATATCAACAAGAGGACGTTATGCACTTCGTGTTATGCTGGATCTTGCAGAGCATAACAATGGAGAATATATTCCGTTAATGGACATTGCGAAAAGACAGGAGATTTCCGAAAAATATCTGGAATCCATTGTATCTGTACTGAGTAAACAGAAGTTTGTAAAGGCATTACGCGGAAAAGGTGGCGGATATCGTCTGGCCAAAACTCCGGCAGAATATACGATCGGCAGTATTTTAAGAATTACAGAAGGCTCAATGGCACCGGTAGCATGTCTTGATGACCATCCGAATCAGTGCGAGAGGGCATCATCCTGCAAGACATTACAGATGTGGGAAAATTTTTACAAGTTGATCAATGAATATTTTGACGGAATCACACTGGAAGATCTGCTTGAACAAAATTCAGATATGGGTGATTATGTAATCTGAGACAGGACGAATTTTGCAAGTATAACGAGTCCGTAAAAGAAGTAAAACAGGACAGATTTGTCATTGAACTGATCTGATCCTGTTTTTTAATGGCCGTGTTATCCTGCAAAAGGAAAAAAATGGAAAAAAACATACAATACCTATTGACATGGTATGTTTATGGGTATATAGTAATACCAACAAAAAGAAAGGACATAAAGGAGCACAGGAATGAAAGAATACGGTTTTAATACAACTTTGCTTCATGGGACAGAGGAGACAAATCCTTTTGGCGCGACACAGGTTCCGGTCTACCAGTCCAGTGCATTCCGTCATGATACAGCAGAGGAACTCGAAAAGATTTTTGCAAATAAACGGGCCGGATATTCATATACAAGAATCAACAATCCGACAGTTGAAGCTTTTGAGAAACGAATGACGAAACTTGAAGGCGGTATTGGAAGTGTAGCATGTGCGTCAGGAATGGCAGCACTGACTATGGCTCTTATGAATATCCTGCAGAGCGGTGATCATGTAGTTGCAGCTGCCGGGCTTTATGGAGGGACAGTAGAACTTCTGGACGAACTTAAAGCATATGGAATTACAACAACTTATGTACAGGATAATACACCACAGGCATTTGAAACAGAGATTACAGATCAGACCAGAGTAGTCTTTGCAGAGACGATCGGGAATCCAAAGCTTGATGTCACAGATATTCAGGGTGTGGCGGAAATCACACACAGACATGAAATTCCGTTTCTGGTAGATAATACAGTTGCAACCCCATACCTGATCAATCCATTGAAGCTTGGAGCAGATATCGTGATTCATTCCTCCTCAAAATATATAAACGGGAGCAGTGATGCGATCAGCGGGATCCTGATCAGCGGCGGAAAATTCAAATGGAATGTGGAGAAATTTCCGGGTATGGCAGAATTTAAGAAATTTGGTCCATTTGCATATCTTGCGAAATTACGAAACGGATTATTCCGAAGCATGGGTGCCTGTCTGGCACCGCAGAATGCATTTTTGAATACGCTTGGACTTGAAACACTGGGACTTCGAATGCAGCAGCACTGTAGTAACGCCATGGAGCTGGCGGAGTTTTTGAAAGAACTTGGGCATGGAATTACTGTTTCCTATCCCGGTCTTTCGGAACATCCATATCATGAGATTGCGGCAAAACAGTTCCATGGTGGGTACGGAGCAATCATTACATTAAGAACAGGAAGCAGAGAACGTGCTTTTCGAATCCTGAATGAACTGAGGATCCCATGGCTGGTATCAAATATAGGAGATACGAAAACACTTGCGATTCATCCATCCAGCACAATTGCGGCACATCTGACACAGGAAGAAAAAGAACTTTCCGGTGTATACGATGATATGATTCGAATCAGTGTGGGAATAGAAGATATTGAAGATTTAAAAGAAGATTTCAGAAGAGTAATAGAAGGAGAGGACGAAAATGGCGAAAGTTGATTATGCAACATTAAAAAAAGGCGGCTTTATGCGTCAGAAACAGAAAAACAATTTTTCTCTGAGACTTGCCTGCGTCGGTGGTGCACTTACCGCTGAAAACCTCAAAAAAATTGCAGAGGTTGCGGAGAAATACGGAGATGGTTACGTACATCTGACATCCAGACAGGGTGTAGAGATTCCTTTTATTAAATTAGATGATATTGATGATGTGACTGCAGATCTTGCTAAGGGCGGATGCCGCCCGGGTGTCTGCGGACCGCGCGTTCGAACCGTGACAGCATGTCAGGGAAATGCAGTCTGTCCGAGTGGAAATATCAATAGTTATGATATAGCTGTTAAATTAAATGAAAGATATTTTGGACGTGAGCTTCCGCATAAATTCAAATTTGGTGTAACAGGCTGTCAGAACAACTGCCTCAAAGCCGAAGAAAATGATGTGGGAATCAAGGGAGCTGCACAGATCAGCTGGAAAGAGGATACCTGTATTCACTGTGGTGTCTGTGAAAAAGCCTGCAGGGAAGAAGCAATTACTTTCCAGGATGACAAGCTTGTGATCGATGCTCAGAAATGTAATTACTGCGGACGCTGCGCAAAATCCTGTCCGGTAGATGCCTGGGACGTAAATGAAGCATTTCTTGTATCATTTGGCGGTACTTTTGGAAATCATATCAGTAAAGGAAGAGAATTCCTTCCGCTGATAACATCCGAAGAACAGCTTTTCCGTGTGACAGATGCAGCAATTCAGTTTTTTGCAGATCATGCAAATGCAGGAGAGCGATTCAAATTTACAATTGACAGAGTTGGAGAAGAAAAACTGTACGAAGTACTGAAAGGAGCTTATGATGGCTGATTAGAAGATTGATGATACTGTAGATATTACAGATGTTGTCTGCCCGGTAACATTTGTAAAAGCAAAGGTTGCACTCGAGGAACTGGACGATGGACAGATCCTTGCAGTCCGTATGAATAACGGAGAACCGGTACAGAATGTACCGCGAAGCATTAAAGAAGAAGGACATCAGATTCTGAAACTCACTGACAACGGGGATGATACATTTACCCTGATTGTTAAGAAAGTAGAGGATGAATGATATGGCACTCAGAATCAATGCAGAGTACTTTGAAGAAAAGGTGTTAAAAGCAGACAAGCCGGTTCTTGTGGATTTCTATTCCGACAGCTGTATCCCGTGCAAACAGATGGCAGGAATCCTCGGTGACATCGAAGACGAGAATGAAGATGATATTTACATCTACAAAGTAAATGTGAATTACGATAAAGAACTGGCTAAGAAATACAAAGTCATGTCTGCCCCGACAGTGATCTGCTTCGTAAATGGAGAAGCAAAAGGAAAGACTGTAGGACTGAAAGAACAGGAAGAAATAGAAGAGTTGTTTGAAGAGTATGTTTGATAAGTTTACGTGTGTCAGATAAATATTTCATCGAAGATACGCTCTCGCTGCCTTCGACTGGCAGCAGTACGTAAGAAACCAAAATACGGTTTCTCAGTACTGGCCGTCTCAGAGCATCTTCTCCCGAAATATTTATCCACACACTGAATATTATCAAGACGGTGGGTAGCCAGCCTGCCGGCGGGAAACACGACAATGGTTGAGAAATTCCTGTGAAAATTTTGGTTGTTGCTATCAAAACATGAAATTATAAAAATGGATATATTCAGGGTTTTTATAAATTATTTCACAAGAAGATGATCTGAGATGGTCGGTACTTAGTGACCGTATTGTGGTCACTTATGTACCGCTACCAATCGAAGTCAGCGCAAGCGTGTCTTCGGTGAAATATTTATAAAATACCCGTGAGATTAGTAGGGTGCTTTATAATTTCTGTTTTTTGATCTGACAACCAATTTCACAAATTTTGAGTATAAAAGGAGAAAAGAAATATGTTTATTAAGGTTGCAGGAGAAAAGAAGGAATACCCGGAAGGACTTACCGTAAAGGAACTGATTGAAAAAGAAGATGTAGAGACACCACAGTATGTTACCGTAACAATCAATGACGAATTTGTAGAAAGTGGTGCTTTCGAATCTACAGAAGTTAAAGATGGTGATGAAGTTGAATTTTTGTATTTCATGGGAGGAGGCGCAAGATAATGGCATTTACAAACGAACAGTTAGAGCGCTATTCCCGCCACATCATCCTCAAAGAGGTTGGTGCGAAGGGACAGAAGAAGCTCCTGAATTCCAGTGTACTGATCATTGGCGCAGGCGGACTCGGAGCACCGGCAGCCATGTATCTGGCAGCAGCCGGAGTTGGAACCATTGGAATTGCAGATGCCGATGAAGTAGATCTTTCCAATCTTCAGAGACAGGTCATCCATACAACGGCAGACCTTGGTAAGGCGAAAGTAAAATCTGCAAAAGAAACGATGCAGGCAATCAACCCGGATGTCAAAGTTAATACATACCGTAAGTTCATCACATCCGAAAATATCATGGACATCATCAAGGATTATGATTTCATCATTGACGGAACAGATAATTTCCCGGCAAAATTCCTGATCAATGATGCATGTGTCATGGCACAGAAGCCATTTTCCCATGCAGGAATCATTCGTTTCAAAGGTCAGCTTATGACGTATGTGCCGGGAGAAGGACCATGTTACAGATGCGTATTTAAAGATCCGCCGCCGAAGGATGCAGTGCCGACCTGCAAACAGGCCGGAGTTATCGGAGCCATGGGAGGAGTCATCGGAAGCCTTCAGGCAATGGAAGCAGTGAAATACATCATCGGAAAAGGAGATCTTCTGACGGGCAGACTTCTTACTTACGATGCACTGACAATGACTTTCCGTACGATCAAACTTCCTAAGAACCATGACTGCCCGGTATGCGGCGATCACCCGACTATCACAAAACTGATCGACTACGAGCAGGCGGAATGTGACATGCATATGTAAAGGATGTAAGTTTACGTGTGCAGGATAAATTATTTCATCAAAGACACGCTCTCGCTGCCTTCGACTGGCAGCGGATACTAAGGGATTAAAAAACAATCCCTAAGTACCGGCCGTCTCAGAGCGTCTTTTCTCGAAATATTTATCCGCACACTGAAATCTACAGCTTTTCATATAGCATGCTGAAAAAGAAGAACATATGCAGTACATTACAGCTTTTCAGAACGGAGCGTCTTGATGAGCCGTGCAATTAGTGAACATTTTTAACATGGAATGGCGAAGCTGACGTGTGGCATCCACAAGACATTTGTACGACGAACATATTTCGAGAAACAGTGTGTGAATAATAATTCATAAGAAGATGCTCTGAGATGGTCGGTACTTAGTGACCGTATTCTGGTCACTTATGTACCGCTACCAATCGAAGGCAGCGAGAGCGTATCTTCGTTGAATTGATTATTGCACACACGTACCGCGACAACATCGAGGAGTCTTACTATGAAAATATATATAAAGAAAACAGATTATAATACTATTTTAGCACACTGCACAGCCGGCCTCCCGAACGAATCCTGCGGCCTCCTTGCAGGAACCAAAGAAGAAGAGGAGATCACCGTCACAAAAGTCTATCTCCTCACAAACATAGATGCCAGCAGAGAACACTTCTCCATGGATCCGAAAGAACAGCTTAAAGCACTCAAAGATGCCAGAGCAAACGGATACAAAATTATCGGGAATTTCCATTCCCATCCGGAATCTCCTTCCCGTCCATCCGAAGAAGACAAACGACTGGCATTTGATCCGACCATCGAATATCTTATCCTTTCCCTTATGGAGGAAGGAAATCCGGTGCTGAAAGCATTTGGAATCGACAAAGAAAAAAATGTCACGATCCACGAGATCGAGATTACAGAATAAAGTCAGGAAGAAAGAACCATGAGCAAACCCTTACAGGTAAAACAGATACATACAGACGTCCTGGTCATTGGCGGTGGTACTGCAGGTTGTTATGCGGCACTTACGATCAGCAGAAATTCAGATGCTTCCGTTCTGGTTGCTGAGAAAGCAAATATCAAACGAAGCGGCTGTCTGGCAGCCGGTGTCAACGCGATCAATGCCTATATCGTCAAAGGACGTAAACCTCAGGATTATGTAGATTATGCAACAAAAGATGCGGCAGGCATCGTTAGAAATGACCTCCTTATGACAGCGGCTGAAGAGTTTAACAATGTAACAGCAGATATGGAAAGCCTCGGTCTTGTAATTCTCAAGGATGAGAATGGAGATTACGTAGCGAGAGGTAATCGTAACATTAAGATCAATGGCGAGAACTTCAAACCACTCCTTGCAGATGCTGTATACAAAAGTAAAAATGTAGATGTTCTGAACTACGTAAATATCACAGATCTTCTTACAGAAAAGGGCAGAGTCTATGGAGCAGTCGGTTTTTCTATTATGGAAGAAACAGCCTATGTGATTCATGCAAAAGCAGTCCTGATCGCAACAGGCGGAGCTGCCGGCCTTTATAAACCAAACAACCCGGGATTTTCCAGACATAAAATGTGGTATCCTCCTTTTAACACAGGAGCCGGATATGCGATGGGAATTCGTTGCGGTGCTGAGATGACAACCTTTGAGATGCGTTTTATTGCACTGAGATGCAAAGATACAATTGCTCCGACCGGAACCATTGCGCAGGGTGTGCAGGCAAAGCAGGTGAATTCCAAAGGCGAAGTTTACGAACATATCTATGGTCTGACAACCAGCCAGAGAGTTTATGGAACAGTCAGAGAAAACCAGCTGGGACATGGTCCGTGTTATCTTCAGACTTCCGGTATCACGTCCGAGCAGGATCAGGATCTTCTGAAAGCATATCTGAACATGGCACCGAGCCAGACCCTTAAATGGATCGAAAGCGGTAAGATGCCGAGTGAACAGGACGTGGAGATTCAGGGAACAGAGCCATATATTGTAGGTGGTCATACGGCAAGTGGTTTCTGGGTAGATACAAAGAGAGAAACGACCATTCACGGACTGTATGCAGCCGGTGATGTTGCCGGCGGATGTCCGCAGAAATATGTAACCGGTGCTCTGGCCGAGGGCAAGATTGCCTCTTTTGCAATCATCGAACAGCTGAAAAGTGATTCTGCTGAAACAACGTCCACAATCGAAGACCAGGCACAGGCAGTATTGAATGATTACGAAAAAATCCGCAGGACACAGAACGGATTATTTACAATTGATGATCTGGAAGAAGCTATGCAGAAAGTTATGGATGAATATGCAGGCGGAATTGCAAGCAATTATCAGTTCAACGAAAAGCAGTTAAAACTCGCGGAAGAAAAAATCGCGCGTTTAAGTGAACTGGCAGAGCAGATCGGGGCTGAGGATATGCATGAGCTCCTTTTTGCTTACGAGTTAAAAGAAAGACTTCTTGTCTGTCAGGTTCTGATCGAACATCTTAAAAACAGAAAAGAGACACGCTGGCATTCATTTAATGAAAATCTGGATCATCCGGAAACAGATGAGAAATTTGAAAAATATGTAAATTCCAGAATGGAAGACGGCAAGATCCATATTCTGTTCCGGGATCTGGTAAAGGGGGATACTTATGAGCATACAAATTCGTAAAGACCGTTGTGTCGGCTGCGGAAAATGTCAGGAAGTATGTCCCGGCACCCTCATTCAGATCATAGATAAAAAGGCAGTCATGAAATACCCGAAGAATTGCTGGGGCTGCGTCTCCTGCGTAAAAGAATGTAAGGCAGGAGCCATTGAATTCTATCTTGGTGCAGACATCGGCGGCATGGGTGGAACAATGAATGTCACACAAAAAGGTGATCTTCTCAACTGGAACATCACCAGAGCAGACGGCAGCGAACTTGTGATCAGCGTTGACCGGAGAAATTCCAATAAATATTAAGACAGGAGATCAAATATGAGCGGATTATCACATTTAGATGAACTGGAAGCAGAAGCAATATATATTATCCGGGAAGTGGCAGCAGAATGCGAAAAACCAGTAATGCTTTATTCTATCGGAAAAGACAGCTCAGTAATGCTTCATCTTGCACTGAAAGCTTTTTATCCGGAAAAACCGCCTTTCCCGTTTTTACATGTCAATACAACATGGAAATTTAAAGAAATGATCGAGTTTCGTGATAAGACAGCAAAAGATCTTGGAATCGAGATGCTGGAATATATCAATGAAGATGGTGTAAAACAGGGAATCAATCCTTTCGATCACGGTTCCGCTTACACAGATATCATGAAAACACAGGCTTTGAAACAGGCTCTCAACAAATATGGTTTTACCGCAGCTTTTGGCGGCGGCCGTCGTGATGAGGAAAAAAGCCGTGCAAAAGAACGTATCTTTTCTTTCCGTAACGAAAATCATGCGTGGGATCCGAAAAACCAGAGGCCGGAGATGTGGAAGCTTTATAATACGGAGATCAACAAAGGCGAGAGTATGCGTGTTTTCCCGATCTCCAACTGGACAGAAAAAGATATCTGGCAGTACATACAGAGAGAAAATATTCCGATCGTACCTCTCTATTTTGCAAAAGAACGTCCGGTGGTATATCGTGATGGAAATATCATTATGGTGGACGATGAACGTATGCGCCTGAAACCGGGAGAAAAACCGGAGATGAAAAAAGTACGTTTCCGTACACTGGGCTGTTATCCGCTGACAGGTGGGATTCTTTCAGAAGCAGATACTCTTGATGCGATCATTGATGAGACATTAAGCTCAGTAGAATCTGAAAGAACCAGCCGAATCATTGACTCTGATGGCGGTGCGGCAAGCATGGAAAAGAGAAAGAGAGAGGGGTATTTCTAAATGAGCGGTTTACTGAAATTTATTACCTGCGGAAGTGTGGATGATGGAAAATCCACACTGATCGGACATATACTTTATGATTCAAAACTGCTTTATGCAGACCAGGAAAAGGCCCTGATCCTTGACAGTAAAGTCGGATCCAGGGGCGGTGCAATTGATTATTCACTTCTTCTTGACGGTCTGATGGCAGAAAGAGAACAGGGTATCACCATCGACGTGGCGTATCGTTATTTTACTACAGATAAAAGAAGTTTTATCGTTGCAGATACACCTGGTCACGAAGAATATACAAGAAACATGGCTGTCGGTGCTTCCTTTGCGCAGCTTGCAATCATTCTGGTCGATGCAAAACAGGGGGTTCTGGTACAGACAAGACGCCACAGCCGCATCTGTGCGCTGATGGGAATTCATCACTTTGTATTTGCAGTCAACAAAATGGATCTTGTGGACTATAGTGAAGAGAGATTTAATGAAATTGTAAAAGATATTGACGAGCTTTCTGAAAGTCTCGGACTTCAGGATGTTGTGATCGTTCCGGTCAGCGCGACTGAGGGTGACAATGTGACTGTCAGATCCGAAAATATGCCATGGTATAAAGGAAAAACGCTTCTGGATCATCTGGAAACGGTTGATGTAACAGAGACTGAGAGCGAAGCCGGATTTTATATGCCGGTACAGCGTGTATGCCGTCCGAACCACGAGTTCCGCGGATTTCAGGGACAGATTGAAAGTGGTAAGATCAAAGTCGGACAGACTATCACCACACTTCCGAGCAATGAAACTGCAACAGTCAAATCACTTCTGAACGGAAGTACATCCGTAGAGGAGGCAGTGACAGGACAGGCAGTGACGATCCAGCTTGACAAAGAAGTAGATGTCAGTCGTGGATGTGTCCTGACGGATCAGGCTCAGCTTTCTGTTGCGAAGAGCTTTACAGCAACACTTCTCTGGATGGATGACAGCAGACTGACTCTCGGAAAAGAGTATCTGGTAAAACTCGGAACAAAGAGAATCCCGGGATTTATCCGCAGTATCAAATATAAGATTGATGTCAATACAGGAGAACATATTTCTGCTGATTATATTGAAAAAAATGAGATTGCACTCTGTGAGATCGAACTGGCTGAGAAAATCGTGCTGGATGAATTTAAGAAACATAAGACACTTGGTGAAATGATCCTGATCGACCGTGTCAGCCATATGACTTCTGCCTGTGGTGTACTGGAAACCGTAGAAAATGACGGAGAAAAACCATATTTCCAGAAAGACGATATCAAAGTCGGCGGTTATGTGTTTGAAGAATTTTACTTTAATCTGGAAAATGCAATGATGTCCAAAACCGGATCCGATAAGAAAACCTATCATGTAGGTGATGAAGTGCCGGTTTCAGGTGACAGCTTCAAATATCCGGAATACTTTGATGTTTTGTCTGTTGAGGACGGTGCGGCGGTTCTGATACGTGACGGCAAAGTAGAAGATATTCAGAAGATTGAAGATTACCGCTATATGGGACTTCCGGTAGTTGACGAACGTGGAATGGCACTGCTTGTAAAGAACAAAGCGGAACTGGAAAAATTCTTCGAAGAAGCAAAAACAGTGACTGCGGAAAACAGATCCGAACTGCATAATAAATGGTTTAGATTTGAGACATACAGGAAGGTTGTCTGCACCGATAATTTTTGGGTGATCTAAGGGAACTTCCTTAGGAACCTTCGGGGTGCCCCGAAACCTTGACATTTGAAAAAAGAATCTGAGGGGGAAGAGCTCACAGTTGCGAAGGCCGCACTTCCCCCTCAGACTCCCCCTTGTTGGCCACGCGGTCGTATATGAACATATTTATGTTTTTGTGAACAACGGAGCATACAAAAAATAGAAGTTACCGTAAAATAGAATAAGACGGGAAATATCAAAGACAGGCAGGGATTTTACAGGATCCTTACCTGTTTTTGTTTGTTTATTAAAAATGGATATGATATATTAGAACATATAGAATACCAGGTGGTTGTAGATAATGGATTTATGACCGGAGAAAGGGCATAGAATGGAACGGGAATTTTGGAATGCGGTGGAGGACAATCCGATCATTGCGGCAGTAAAAAGTATGGATGATCTGGAGAAATGCTGTAAGCTTGAGGACATACGAGTTGTGTTTATTTTGTTTGGTGATATCTGTTCGATTGGAGATATTGTAGAGAAAATTAAGATGGCAGGAAAAATTGCCATGGTTCATGTGGATCTGATCAGTGGATTAAGCCCACGTGAGATAGCAGTTGAATATCTGAAAAATAATACAGATGCCGATGGAATTATTACCACAAAACCATCACTGATCAAAAAAGCAAAAGAACTTTCGATGTATACGGTACTGCGTTATTTTTTACTGGATTCAATAGCTTACGAGAATATCCTGACGCAGCAGCATATCGTCCATCCATATTTTATAGAAGTCCTGCCTGGTGCAATGCCAAAAGTCATTCAGAAGCTTTGCTCTGAAATCAAAGTACCTGTAATCGCCGGAGGTCTCATTATTGACAAAGAATCCGTTATGGGAGCTCTCACCGCCGGCGCCACTGCCGTCTCCTCCACAAATCATAGCGTCTGGAATTTGTAATTCTGTATTCTGAAAAGCTGGCATTATATAGAGAGATATCCTAAGAAGTTGATATTCTATTGATTAATAAAAATTTTATTTAATAAGATTGATAAGTGGAATATTATATTTTCAGCGTGGCCAAAAAGGGGGAGTCTGAGGGGGAATAGCGGCCTTCGCAACTGTGAGCTTTTCCCCCTCAGATTGCATTCCTGAAATCAAAAAGAAATGGCTTATCTATTGACTAATTATAAAAGATTTTGTTTAATAAGATAAATAAGAGGAATATAAAAAATAAAAAAGATATTATAAAAGAAACTCTTTTATGAGGGAGGCTTTTTATATGCAAAAATATGTAATGGCGCTGGATGCGGGTACCACCAGCAACCGATGCATTTTATTTAACGAAAAAGGTGAAATGTGCAGTGTGGCACAGAGGGAATTTCATCAGTATTTCCCGAAGCCGGGCTGGGTAGAGCATGATGCAGATGAAATCTGGGCGAGTATGCTCGGTGTGGCAGTAGAGGCAATGAATATGATTGGTGCGGAGGCACATGACATTGCAGCAATCGGCATCACAAACCAGCGGGAAACGGCAATTGTCTGGGACAAAAACACCGGGGATCCGATCTATCATGCAATCGTCTGGCAGTGCCGAAGAACATCTGAATACTGTGACTCACTGAAAGCAAAAGGTCTTACCGATAAATTCCGTATGAAGACCGGTCTTGTGATAGATGCTTATTTTTCTGCAACGAAAGTAAAATGGCTTCTCGACAATGTACCGGGAGCCAGAGAAAAAGCAGAGAATGGAGATCTTCTTTTTGGAACAGTTGAGACATGGCTGATCTGGAAACTGACGAAAGGCGCGGTTCATATTACAGATTATTCGAATGCCTCCCGTACAATGCTTTTTAATATCAACACTTTACAGTGGGATGAAGAAATCCTTGAAGAATTAGATATTCCGAGGTGCATGCTTCCGACACCGAAGCCGTCCAGCTGTGTTTACGGTATGGCAGATCCGTCATTCCTCGGCGGTCCGATCCCGATTTCCGGCGCAGCAGGAGACCAGCAGTCCGCATTGTTCGGACAGACCTGTTTTCAGCCAGGTGAAGCAAAAAATACATACGGTACCGGTTGTTTCCTGCTTATGAATACAGGCGAGAAACCGGTGTTTTCCGAGAATGGCCTTGTTACAACAATTGCCTGGGGGCTGGACGGAAAAGTAAATTACGCGCTGGAGGGATCTATCTTTGTGGCAGGAGCTGCGATTCAGTGGCTGCGCGATGAGATGCGCCTGATTGATTCTGCTGAAGATTCTGAATACATGGCAAAGAAAGTAAAGGATACAAATGGCTGTTACGTTGTTCCGGCATTTACCGGACTTGGTGCCCCACACTGGGATCAGTATGCAAGAGGCACAATCGTCGGAATTACCCGAGGGGTAAACAAATACCACATTATCCGTGCAACCCTGGAATCTCTGGCATATCAGGTAAATGATGTATTACAGTCGATGAAAGCTGATTCCGGAATCCGGCTTGCTTCACTGAAAGTCGATGGTGGCGCGAGTGCGAATGATTTTCTGATGCAGACACAGGCAGATATCATCAATGCACCGGTAAACCGTCCGCAATGTGTCGAGACGACTGCGATGGGTGCAGCTTATCTGGCAGGTCTTGCAGTAAACTACTGGACGAGCAAGGAAGATGTCCTTAAGAACTGGGCGATTGATAAAACCTTTACTCCGGAGATCACAGATGCCGAGAGAGGCAAGCGAATCAAGGGATGGGAAAAAGCAATCAAATATGCCTATGGCTGGGCAAAAGACGAAGAAAACTGAGATTCATAAAACAACTGTTTTGAATAGTTAAAATTAAATATTTAGGCGAGAGAAAAGAGAGCCTGACAGTAGATCCATAAGACATGGGTTTATTTGTCAGGCTTTTATGTTATAGGAAATTACTTCGTAATATTCCAATAACGCTAAAACGTTCCGCGAGGATGCGATACAGGAGGATGTAATATGGAAAACTATGATGTGATTATTATTGGTGCAGGAGTGACAGGTACGGCAATTGCACGGGAACTGTCACGCTATCAGTGCAGAGTCTGCGTGCTTGAAAGAGAAGAGGATGTCTGCTGTGGTACTTCAAAGGCAAACAGTGCGATCATTCACGCAGGATATGATGCAGAACCTGGTTCATGGAAAGCAAGACTGAATGTGAGAGGAAATGAAATGATCGAATCACTTTCAAAAGAGCTTGATTTTCCGTTTAAGCGAGATGGTTCACTTGTGCTTTGTCTGGATGAAAAAGCGTATCCGGATCTTAAGAAACTTTATGACAGAGGAATCGAAAATGGTGTAAAAGGGCTTCAAATCTTATACAGAGATGAAGTTCTTATGATGGAACCGAATGTTTCCGATAAAGTTTATGCGGCTTTGTATGCACCGACCGCAGGAATTGTATGTCCGTTTCATATGACGATTGCTTTTGCAGAAAACGCATATACAAATGGTGCGGAGTTTCGTTTTAATTCGGAAGTACAGAAAATTTCACGAGAGGCAGATGGCTGGGAAATCATAACCGGCAAGGGTAAATACAAAACAAAATGTATTGTCAACGCAGCCGGTGTGTATGCAGACAAGATCCACAATATGGTAAGTGAAAAGAAACTTCATATCACCCCGAGAAAAGGAGAATACTGTCTTTTGGACAAAAGTGCCGGAAATCATGTAGGAAGAACGATTTTTACTCTGCCCGGTAAATTCGGAAAAGGTGTTCTTGTCACACCGACGGTTCATGGTAATCTTCTGATCGGACCGACGGCAGTGGATATTGAAAATAAAGAAGGTGTGAATACAACACGTGACGGATTACAGCAGGTTCTTGAAAAATCCGCAGACAGTGTGAAAAATATTCCGACACGTCAGGTAATTACTTCGTTTGCAGGTCTGCGTGCACACGAAGACGGAGATGATTTTGTTATCGGAGAAACAGAAAAAGATTTTATAGACTGTGCCGGAATTGAGTCACCGGGACTTTCCAGTGCACCGGCAATAGGTGAAGTTATTGGAAAACTTGTACAGAAAAAATATGATCTGAAAGAAAAAACAGAGTTTATTTCCACAAGAACAGGATTTTCGGATCTGGGTTCGATGACGATTGAAGAACGAAATAAAATGATTCGGCGGAATCCGGCATACGGAAATATCATCTGTCGTTGTGAGATGGTGACGGAGGGAGAAATCATAGATGCGATCAGAAGACCGCTGGGAGCAAAATCACTGGATGGGGTCAAAAGACGGACACGTGCCGGCATGGGACGCTGCCAGTCAGGATTCTGTTCACCAAAAGTTATGGAGATCCTGGCTCGTGAACTTGTAAAACCGATAGAAGAAATTACAAAATCAGGAAGAAATTCAAAAATCATTGAAGGAATCAACAAGGATACATTTTGAGGAGGAAGACGAAATGGAAAATTATGATATTGTGATCATCGGTGGAGGTCCTGCAGGACTTTCCGCAGCCGTGTCGGCCAGAAAAAGCGGAACAGAACATATTCTGATCATTGAGAGGGATGACAAGCTTGGCGGGATTTTGAACCAGTGCATCCATAATGGATTTGGTCTGCATACTTTTCAGGAAGAACTGACCGGACCGGAGTATGCCGGAAGATTTATTGCACAGGCAGAAGAACTTCAAATAGAATATAAATTACATACGATGGTTATGGATATCAGCGCAGACAAAGTCGTGACAGCAATAAATCGGGAAGAAGGTATGTTTCAGATTCGGGCAAAAGCAGTAATTCTTGCAATGGGCTGCCGAGAACGCTCAAGAGGAGCACTGAACATCCCGGGATATCGTCCGGCAGGAATCTTTTCGGCGGGAACGGCACAGCGCCTGGTAAATATTGAAGGATATCTTCCAGGACGAAAAGTTGTGATCTTAGGTTCCGGTGATATTGGTCTGATCATGGCAAGGAGAATGACTCTCGAGGGTGCAACGGTACAGGTGGTTGCCGAACTGATGCCTTATTCAGGAGGTCTGAAACGAAACATTGTACAGTGTCTGGATGATTTTGGAATTCCACTGAAATTAAGCCATACGGTAATTGATATTAAAGGTAAAGAACGTGTGGAAGGAATCATTCTTGCCGAAGTTGATGCAAAGGGCAGGCCGATTCCGGGTACGGAAGAAGAATATGAGTGTGATACATTGCTCCTTTCAGTCGGACTTATTCCGGAGAATGAACTTTCACGCGGCATGGGAATAGAAATAAATCCGATAACATCCGGGCCGAAAGTAAATGAAAGTCTGGAGACAAATATGGAAGGTGTTTTCGCATGCGGAAATGTACTTCATGTACATGATTTGGTTGATTTTGTATCGGAAGAAGCGGCTATGGCAGGACGAAATGCCGCGCTTTATGTACAGAGTAGATGCGAGATTAAAGACACAGGAAAAAATCCGACAGAGAGAAATGATATTGCTTCGCAGGGGGAAAGAGAAATTCTGTTGCTTACAGAAAACGGTGTACGTTATACGGTTCCGTCTGTAATACGGCCGGGCCATATGCCACAAGAACTGACTGTTCGATTCCGTGTCGGAGGCGTGTACAAAAACTGCTACATAAGTTGCTATCTCGATGGAGAAAGAATCCTTCACCGCAAACGTCCGGTTGTAGCGCCGGGGGAGATGGAACAGATCAAACTGACCAGAGAACAGATAATGAAGAATCCTTCGTTGCAGAAAATCACATTAAAAATCGAGGAGGTGTAAAGATATGGAAATCAGAAATCTGACCTGTATCGGCTGTCCGATGGGATGTCCTCTTACTGTGAAACTTGAGGGTACAGAAGTCGTAAGTGTAGAAGGAAATACCTGCAAAAGAGGTGCCGCATACGGAAAAAAAGAGGTGACGAATCCGACCAGAATCGTGACGACAACTGTTCGTGTAAATGGTGGAGCAGAACCGGTTGTTTCAGTCAAGACAAAAGAAGATATTCCGAAAGATAAAATTTTTGCCTGTATTCGTGCAATGAAGGAAATTACTGTACCGGCCCCTGTACATATCGGAGATGTGATTCTGCGTGATGTAGCACACACCGGGGTGGATATGATTGCTACAAAAAACATAGAGATTTAAAAATAGCGTTTTTTCTTTCAAAATACACAGGAAAACCCCTGTAAATTCCATTGACAACTTTTCCTGAACATACTATCATTAAAACAGTATGTTTTCCTGAAGAATCCACCCGGATATGGTGGATTCCATTCAGGAAAGGATATAGTCAGACAAAGGAGAAATACAATATCATGACAATATCCATGATAGGAATTGACCACGACAGAGCACCCGTAGATATTCGGGCTCTGTTTGCGTTTACAAAGAAAAATGCGGGAGAAGCAATGGAACGACTCAAAGAGACAGCCGGGATCTATGGCTGCATTATTTTGTCGACCTGTAATCGCCTTGAAATATGGACCAGTCACGAGGAGGAACAGGAACTGTCTCTGTATGAGTGTCTGTGCCGCATAAAAGGAATACAGGATACTTCTTATGAAAAATATTTTATAACGCGAAATGATAAAGAGGCAGTAGAACATCTTTTTTACCTTGCAGGAGGACTGAAATCACAGATTCTGGGTGAGGATCAGATTCTGACTCAGATCAAAGATGCCCTCAATCTTGCACGTGAGCATTTTCCAACAGACAGTGTGTTGGAAGTACTTTTCCGCATGGCTGTAACCGCCGGTAAGAAGATTAAGACAGAAGCACCCCTTGCACATGGAAATCCTTCTGTCATTCATCAGGCAGTCAGCTATTTGAAAGAACAGGGCTATGATATGCATGGCAAAATATGTATGGTTATCGGAAATGGTGAGATGGGCAAAGTGGCCGCACAGACACTTCGTGATGCCGGAGCCAATGTAACGGTCACAGTTCGCCAGTACCGAAGCGGACTTGTCAGCATTCCAATCGGATGCAGCCGTATTCATTATGGAGAACGGATGAAGTTTTTGCCGAACTGTGATGTTGTGGTAAGCGCCACAGCCAGTCCGAATTTTACTCTGAGAGAGGAACTTTTTCAGGATATTGTATTGGACAAGCCTCTTTTGCTTCTTGATCTTGCAGTTCCAAGGGATATTGAGCCTTCTCTTGGCAGCAGAGACGGAATCATGCTTTATGATATGGACAGTTTCCGTACAGAAAGACTTTCGCCGGAAGCGAATGAGAGCCTGATCAAAGCGGCATCGATCGTAGAAGAACAGATGGCAGAATTTTTTCAGTGGCTGGATGGCCGTGACGTGATTCCGAGAATTCAGGAAATCCGTGCGGAAGCAGTGCAGGATCTGAATCTGCGTATCGAAAAAATACTCAAAAAAACACCGATGCAGGAAGAAGACAGGACAAATCTTCTTGAAGCAGTAGACACCGCAGCCGGAAAAGTTGTTAATAAGATGATTTTTGGCCTTCGGGACAGCCTGAATCAGGAAGCTTTTCTGGAATGCGTTGCAGGATTGGAGAAAGTATATGAAGACTAAACGATATTTTCCGATGTTTATTGATCTGTCAGACAAAAAAATCGTTGTTGTAGGTGGTGGTAATATTGCGACAAGAAGAGTACGGACACTTCTGCAGTTTACCCGAAATATTACTGTAATTGCACCGAAGTGTACGATGGAACTTCAGGAACTCGGAAAGACCGGATATGTTAATCTGATTACGAGACCAGTCAAACGTTCAGATTTTGACATGGCCTATATGGTGATTGCAGCGACCAATGACTGGAAACTGAATGATGAAATTTATCGTGTATGTAAGGAAGAAGGCATTTATGTAAATGTTGCCGATGATAAGAGCAAATGCGATTTCTATTTCCCGGGTATTTATATGAAGGATGAAGTGGTTGTGGGAATCACAGCAAGCGGACTGGATCACAGCCGCGCAAAAAAAGTCCGCATCGCAATTCAGGAAGCAATGGAGGCATCAGATGGTGAAGACAGAAATGCAGAATAAAGTGGTTATTGGAAGCAGAGAGAGCTGTCTGGCGGTTTTGCAGAGTGAAATGGTACGTGATTATATAAAAACACAGCATCCGAAGCTGGATGTTGAGATTCTGACCATGAAGACGACCGGTGACAAAATTCTGGACCGGACACTGGATAAAGTGGGAGGCAAGGGCCTTTTTGTAAAAGAACTGGATAAAGCACTGCTGGAGGGCAGAACCATGTTGTCGGTTCATAGCCTGAAAGATATGCCGATGGAAGTTCCTGGTGAACTTCCTCTTCTTGCGTTTTCAAAGAGAGAAGATCCGAGGGATGTACTGGTTCTTCCGGAGGGAGTTGATGAGCTGGATCCGGCGAAACCGCTGGGATGTTCAAGTCTTCGTCGTACGCTTCAGCTTAAAGAACTTTATCCGGAAATGGAAGTAAAAAGTATTCGTGGAAATCTCCAGACACGTTTGCGTAAACTGGACAGGGGAGAATACGCCGGTCTGATTCTGGCTGCGGCGGGTTTGAAACGCCTCGGACTGGAAAATCGAATCTGCCGGTATTTTTCAGAGGATGAGATGCTTCCGGCAGCAGGTCAGGGAATCCTTGCTGTGCAGGGAAGACAGGATCTGACATATGATTATCTGGAAGGTTATCAGGATGAACATGCCTGGATCGCAGGCAGCGCAGAGCGTGCTTTTGTAAAATATCTGAATGGAGGCTGTTCTTCGCCGGTTGCCGCTTATGGAGTGGTCGAGGGAGACGAACTTTTCCTCCGGGGACTGTACTATAGAGAACGTGACGGCAGATATTTTAAGGACAGCATCCGGGGAGCAAAATCAGAGGCAGAAAAACTGGGCAGAGATCTTGCAAAACGGATGCAGGATATGTATGAAAATGACAAAACAGGAGGGGCTTCAGCATGAAAAAGGGGAAAGTATGGCTTGTAGGAGCCGGACCGGGAGATATTGGTCTTTTTACTTTGAAAGGAATGGAAGTCCTTAAGGCTGCAGATGTTGTTGTTTATGACAGCCTTGTAGGTCAGGGCGTTCTGGCAAAGATTCCACAGGAAGCAAGGCTGATCAATGTTGGAAAACGTGCAGATAAACATACGATGCCACAGGAAGGTATCAATCAGGTGCTTCTGGAGGAAGCTCTGAAGGGAAATCGCGTTGTTCGTCTCAAAGGCGGCGATCCGTTCCTTTTTGGGCGTGGCGGAGAAGAACTGGAACTTCTGACAGAGAATGAAATTCCGTATGAGATCGTTCCGGGAGTTACTTCATCCATTGCAGTTCCGGCATACAATGGAATTCCGGTCACACACCGGGATTTCTGTTCTTCAGTACATATCATTACCGGGCACCGGAGAGCCGGCAAAAAATATGACATCGACTTTAAAGCACTGACAGACACAAGAGGAACGCTGGTTTTCCTCATGGGAATTGCGGCACTTGCAGACATCTGTCAGGGACTTCTTGATGCAGGTATGGATCCGGACATGCCTGCGGCAGTTCTCCAGAAGGGAACGACAGCTGATCAGAAGCGCGTTGTGGCAACCGTTTCCACTCTGAAAGAAGAGGTGAATCGACAGGGAATTGAGACGCCGGCAATCATTGTAGTCGGCAGGGTATGTAAACTTGCAGCAGATTTTGGATGGTATGAAAAACTTTCTCTCGCAGGATGGAAAGTGCTTGTGACCAGACCGAAAGGACGCAGTTCCCGTACTGCGGATGAACTTCGAAGACGAGGTGCAGAAGTGCTTGAACTTCCGTCTATCAAAACTGCTTCACTGGACGATCAGACGAAGCTTTGGCAGGCATTTGAAAAAATGGATACATATCAATGGATTGCTTTTACAAGTCCGACAGGTGCAGAGGTTTTCTTTGAAGAACTGAAAAATGCGCACAAAGATATCCGTTGTCTGGCAGGAGTACATATTGCGGCAATTGGTCAGGGAACTGCAAAGGTACTGGAAGAAAGAGGTATTTTTGTAGACCTGATTCCGGAAGTCTATGATGGTGACTCGCTGGGAGAAGCCCTTGCGGCAAAACTCACAGGCGGTGAGAAAATCCTTCTGCCGAGAGCGCGAAAGGGAAATGAAAACCTTGTAAAGATTCTTGAAACTCATGGTGCCGGGGTGGATGATATTGCGACCTATGATACCATCTATGAGGAAAGCCGACTGATCAATATCGGAGAAGAAATCCGTACCGGCTCGATCGACTGTGTGGTATTTACAAGCGCGTCAACGGTAAAAGGATTTATCGAAAGTACCGGACTTTCAGATTATTCCGGTGTCGTGGCAGCATGCATCGGCAAACAGACGAAAGCCGCAGCTGATGCATACGGTATGCAGACATTTATGGCAGAAAAAGCAACGATTGAGGCTTTGATCGATCTCGTTGTGAAGATAAAAAATAAATAATATTTTTAAGATAAGAAAGAGGTGCAGCAACAATGGATCTTATTCAGAGACCAAGAAGACTTCGTGGAAGTGAAACACTCCGTAAAATGGTGAGAGAGACAAGAATTGACAAATCTTCTCTGATCTATCCGCTTTTTGTAAAGGAAGGCGCAGGTATTGAAGAAGAAATTCCGTCCATGGAGGGACAGTACCGTTACAGCGTAGACCGTCTTCCATATGAACTGGAACGTTTACAGAAGGCCGGTGTGGGAAATATTATGCTTTTCGGAATTCCGGATCATAAAGATGAAGTCGGAAGTGGCGCTTACGATGAAAATGGAATCGTACAGAAAGCTTTAAGGGAAGCCAAAAAACAGTTTCCGGATCTTTACTATATCACAGATGTATGCATGTGCGAATATACTTCCCACGGTCATTGCGGTGTTCTCTGCGGCCATGAAGTAGAAAATGATGCAACACTTAAGTTACTTGCAAAAACAGCACTTTCTCATGTGGAAGCCGGTGCAGACATGGTAGCTCCTTCTGATATGATGGACGGACGTGTGCGTGCGATCCGTGAATGTCTGGATAAAGCAGGACATAAAGAAACTCCGATCATGTCCTATGCAGTCAAATACGCATCTGCATTTTATGGTCCGTTCCGTGATGCGGCAGGTTCTGCACCATCCTTTGGTGACCGTAAGAGTTATCAGATGGATTTTCATAATCGCCGTGAGGGAATGAAAGAAGCACTGACAGATATCGAAGAAGGTGCGGACATCATTATGATCAAACCTGCAATGTCTTATCTGGATATGGTTTCAGAAGTTTACAAGGCAACCAATGTTCCGATTGCTACTTACAGTGTCAGCGGTGAATATGCAATGGTCAAAGCAGCAGCTAAAATGGGCTGGATCGAAGAGGACAGAATTGTATGCGAGATGGCTGCAAGTGCTTATCGTGCAGGTGCTTCCATTTATCTGACTTATTACGCAAAAGAGCTTGCCCGTTTTATTGATGAAGGGAGAATTGGCTAATGGGAAGATCAGAAGAATTATTTGAACGTGCAGTCAAGAGGATCCCGGGCGGTGTCAACAGCCCGGTCAGAGCGTATGGGGCGATCGGAATGGCTCCGAGATTCATCAAACGTGCAGATGGCTGCCACATTTATGATGTAGATGGCAATGAATACGTGGACTATATTGATTCCTGGGGACCGATGATCCTCGGCCATAACTTTCCGCAGATCCGGGAAGCAGTGATTGAAGCCTGTGCAGACGGCCTGAGCTTCGGCTGTGCCACAGAGATAGAAGTAGAGATGGCTGAATTTATCTGTGAACATCTTCCACACGTTGAGATGGTACGTATGGTCAACTCCGGTACAGAAGCTGTTATGAGTGCAATTCGTGCGGCAAGGGGTTATACAGGCCGTGATAAGATCATCAAGTTTGCAGGCTGTTATCATGGACACAGTGATGCACTTCTGGTAAGTGCCGGTTCCGGTGTTATGACAAGTGGTGTACCGGACAGTGCCGGTGTACCGAAGGGCTGTACACAGGATACGATGACGGCAGTTTATAATGATCTGGACAGCGTAAAAGCACTTCTGGAACAGGCACCGGGACAGGTGGCAGCAGTGATCGTGGAACCTGTTGGTGCAAACATGGGTGTGGTTCCGCCAAAGAAAGGCTTTCTCGAAGGACTTCGCAGCCTTTGTACAGAACATGGCACACTGCTGATTTTTGATGAAGTTATTACCGGATTCCGTCTTGCATTTGGCGGAGCAGCAGAATATTTTGGTGTGACACCGGATATGGTAACCTATGGCAAGATTATTGGAGCAGGAATGCCGGTTGGTGCGTATGGCGGCAAAAAAGAAATCATGGAGATGGTTTCTCCGGCAGGTCCGGTTTATCAGGCAGGTACGTTAAGTGGCAATCCGATCGCGATGGCTGCAGGTCTGACACAGCTGAAATATCTGTATGAACATCAGGAAGTTTATAAGGAACTGGAAGAAAAGGGTGAGAAGCTTTATGGTGGAATCGAAGAAATTTTGAAAGAAGCCGGAAGTGAATATCATGTAAATCATGTTTCTTCACTGGGAAGCCTGTTTTTTGCAAAAGAAGAGGTAGTAGATTATACCTCTGCGAAATCCTCCGATACAAAGGCATTTGCAGATTACTTTCTTGCAATGCTGAAAGCAGGAATTCATCTGGCACCGTCTCAGTTTGAGGCAATGTTCCTTTCTGTGGCGCATACAGATGGGGTGATTGAAGACACACTTTCTAAAGTGAGAAATTACTTTATGAAATGAAGTATGTAAGAAAATACACATTCACCGTAGAATGTCAACTTGTTCTTGCAAATAGAATGTGCTATAATTAGGACACCAAATGCGGATAAAGATTTCGCACATATTCATCTAATTTAGGAGGCACTATAATGGGGAATAAGAAATATGTGGCCTATGTGGGTACCTATACCCACGGCAACAGCAAAGGCATTCAGGTCTATGATGTAGATGTAGAGAACGGCAAACTGATCGATCGGGGAGAAGTGAAGGTCAGCAATGCATCACACACAGCAGTTTCCAAGAACGGTAAGTTCCTGTATTCCATAGAGGATGAGGGTGTTGCAGTATTCCAGCGTGATGAGCATGGAGATCTCACACGAATTAACAGCGTTGGGATTGATGGTATGAGAGGATGTTTTCTTGCAACAGATGTGGACGGCAGATATCTTTATGTTGCGGGATACCATGACGGTAAGGTAACTGTAGTACATACCCACAAAGACGGAAGTCTCGGACGTATCATGGATGGTGTATTTCATAAGGGACTCGGAAGCGTTGCTGAGCGTAATTTCCGTCCACATGTAAACTGCGTAAGACCGACACCGGACAATAAATATCTCTGTGCGGTTGACAATGGTATTGATCAGGTTAAGATCTATCGTATTAATAAGAGACGTCATAAGCTTGAGCTGGTTGACATTCTTCGTTGCCCGAGAGAAAGTGGGCCGAGGATCATCCGTTTCAGCGCAGATGGCAAATATGCGTACATTTTGTTTGAGCTGAGCAATGAGATCAAAGTATATAGTTATGACGGCAGCGGAGAGAATCCTGAATTTGAACTTTTGCAGAGTGTTTCCACACTGAGCAAAAAACATGACAAGGATGCGATTCATAATGCAGCTTCCGGTCTGGCTCTTGCACCGGATGGCAAGCATCTGTTCTGTACAACCGCAGGAGAAAACACAGTCTCCATGTATGAGATTGATGCGGAAACAGGACTTCTCGAAAAGAAATTTACACTGCCGATCAGTGGCGATTATCCGAAGGATCTTGTGATTTTCCCGGATAACCAGCATATTGCGGTCGCAAATCATGCAAGCAATACCATCACTACTTTCAAAGTTGACTATGACAATAACATCATCGTTATGAATGATAAACCCCATAAAGTCGAGACTCCAAACAGCATTCACATGTGGCCTGTACCTCAGGATTTTGAAGCTGTCAAGCCGTTATCTGATGAGGAAGATGATGAGCAGTAATAGTTTGTGATAAAATATCAATAATTTTAAAAAGATCCCACAGTTTTAAGCTGTGGGATCTTTTTATGGCTATTTTGAGTAAAAGTCCTGAATTTTATCAAGTCTTGAAGTCATATTAGCAAACAATGCATCTGTAATAGCAAGGGCACACATAGATTCGACGACAACGACTGCTCTCGGGACGATGACAGGATCATGTCTGCCGTGTATCTCAATGGAAATCTGCTCGCCCTGACTGGTAACCGTCTGCTGGGGCTGGCTGATTGAAGGTGTTGGTTTGATGTAGGCGCGAAGGATGATCTCGCTGCCATCACTGATTCCGCCCATAATTCCACCGGCGTGATTGGAAGTTTTATTGATCATGTTGTCTTTGACCGTGAATCCGTCGTTATCCTCCGAACCGTTCATATGGGCAACCTGAATACCATCGCCGATTTCAACAGCCTTGACGGCTCCGATAGACATGACTGCCTGAGAGAGCATGGCATCCAGTTTTTCAAAGACCGGATTTCCGAGACCGGCAGGAACGCCATTGATACGACATTCAATTATACCGCCTGCGCTGTCCTGATTTTTCATGCATTTTTCAAGATAGGTGGAAGCTTCTTCGGCGGCTTTGATATCCGGCATGTAGAATGCATTTTGATCAATCATTTCCGGATGAAATTCATGGATAGAAACCGGTCCGATAGATTTTGTATAGGTGCAGAAAGAAATACCTAATGATGCAAGAATTTTGGATGCAACTGCACCGGAAGCAACACGTCCGATTGTTTCACGTCCGGAGGAACGTCCGCCACCGCGATAATCACGGAAACCATATTTTGCATCAAAAGTATAATCGGCGTGTCCCGGGCGGTAGGAATATGCGATATTTCCGTAGTCTCTGGAACGCTGATCATTATTTCTTACCATCAGGGAAATTGGAGTACCGGTCGTTTTACCTTCAAATAC
>CAKROE010000028.1 GCA_934371915.1 uncultured Blautia sp.
CACCAATACCGCTGCTGTCATCATCATTGCCATTAATTTTTTACATGTTTTCTTCATAGTTTTAATCTCCCTTCGTTTATTGAAAAAAATATTTTTTGTTTCTTGTGCTTGTATCTTTATGTAAAAAACAATTAATACACAATCCCTAGTCCCCCACAATTACTACAGATGTTATATCCTGAAATGTAGCCACTTCCTCCACAACCACTGCAGCCTATATAGCCTCCCGTCCAACCAAGAACTGTATCATAATACAAATTAGGCATATATTGTTGTCCAGTTCCACTACAAATACCACATACTATAGCATCCATTGCCAAAACACTTCCCGTTCCTTCACACGCACTACATACATGTCTACTAACAATCGTTGTTTGAATTTCAGTATCCTCACATTCAATATATTCATTATTTTCATTCCTGTAAAACATCAGTAAACTAGTTTACTCTTGTTGATCGGCATTTTTAAAAGTAAACAATACCGCATCTCTGCTTTTTTCACTGTCAATAACCTTTGCCGACAATACTTCTATTCCCTTTAACTCTCTTATCTGTGTTATTATAGTGTTTCTAACTTCATCAGCACAAACATATTTTTCTGCTTCTTCAAGGGATGATGCTTCATTTACACTGTTTATCCATTCCTGCACCATTTTTTTTGTATTGTCATCGTCATTTTTGTCAGCATAAATTGTAATGCTATTCATGCATATTGCAAGCACTACTAGAAGCCATATTAATTTTCCTTTTTTCATTCTCATTTCTCCCTTTGATATTACATAATTTTTTTCACTTCACCTATAAGACACTTAATCCTCCCGTTTGGTTTTAATTTTTTATTTATTTTATTGTATTATTTTGTAACTCTGTTGTCGTAGAAAACAAGTTCCCACAAATAATAGCGAAAAGGAGTCCAAATATTCTTGTCCGAATTCCCTTCGCTAGTGTTTACCATATGAAATTGTTCATTTCCAAAGTGATGTTGCATATCACAATAGAAATATTGTCACTTAATTAATCTTTAATCGATATCCTCTGTCCAATTCATCTAAATCCTCTGAATCCATAGTCCATAACTCCCCACTCAATTCACTGTCTTCTGTAAACGCTCTGGAATCAACAAAATAAGTAATATCCTTATAAGTTCTCGCAGCTATTTGTTCTTGATATGAATCCATATTTAAATACGGATCCAATTCTACTGATTCACCCGAAATAATAAGAATTGGCTCACCAAAGGTTTCAACTTTTCGATCAGTGTTATTTGTGATTCTAATACTAACTGTTCCATTCTCTTCTGATTTATCAATCAAAGTAAGCGTAACATTACCAGACATTACTTGTGTAGATAATAGGGGCTTTTCTAAATCCATTTCATCATCACCATTTGTTGCGTTTGCATTTTCAGTTTCCTGCCCAACGATCCAATTCACATCAAAATTACTGTCTAAACTTCCCCAACTTTGAGTTCCTGTCATGATTTCTGATGCAGGTACAGTCAATTCCACCACACGACTGCTCATTGCTTCTACTGATGTATCTACATTCAGATCTGAAAGATCAATTACAGTACCCAATGTCTCATCGGTTACCGTAAGTGTTCCTGACGAATAATAAATATTATTATTGGTGCCATTTGCCAGCCATATTCCCAGCACTACACTTCCATCATCATTCTGGTACATATATTTCAACTCACTATTACTACATCCTTCATAAACGTTTGATTCATCTAAATACATATAATTAGTATCTTCAAAAAAGGCTGTATTCCTCCCTTCATTTGTTGCCTGAACATATCTTTCTGGATACAACTCTGCCATTTTATTTGCTATAATTTCATTTGCAACATCACTATAATCGAACTTCCACTCGCCATTTTTTTCAGAAAATATCCAAATATAAGAGCTGTATTCCATATATGACTTAGGCAATGCTCCATATACAACATAAAATGTATTTCCTACTGCATAGTACCCATTTGCCTTTGCTACTACCTGAAATATCTGTCTGTCACAAAACTCAGTCTCCTCTAACATTTTCTGAGCTCCGTCAAACTCTTCTTTTATAGTTTCTTCCGGTGTATTTCTATATAACTCAGCAAAATGTTTATAATCATCCCCTGCATACTCTTTAAGGTTAACCATCAATTCCCGTGTTCCTTCAAATATCGTTTCAGCAGACGTATCTACCCATATCTTCCCATCCCATGTCGTATCATCCGGTACAGAAAATCCATTCAAATCCTGTTTTTTTACAACTTTGTTGATTCCCCTCGCTCCCAGAGCCAATACTAAAATCACAAGTGGAATTACAATTGCATTTGTTCTATTGCCTTTCTTTTTTTCCCTATCTTTTGGATGCTTTTTCTTCTTATCAGGCTTAACTCCTGGAGAAGTATTCTCCGGCTTTGTTGCTGTTTCAAGTGCCTTTCGAAATTCTTCTGCATTTTTATAACGATGTATCGGATTATAATCGCAGGCTTTTGTAATTATCTTTCCCAGTTTTTCAGAAGCATCAACCGGCAAGGGCAATATCTCTCCCGACATTCGCTTCTGAAGTGCATCTTCTTTGTCTCGGTAATAAATCATTTGTTTTGCTACATCGACAAACGGATCTCTGCCCTTATTCAGAATCTTGTACATAACAAGTCCCAGCGAATAAATATCCGCCGGTGCACCATATCGTTCTCCATGAAAGACCTCCGGTGCCATATAGGAAAAAGTTCCCTTCGACGAGTAGCAATCAACTGACTTTTCAAGCTTTCTTGCAATTCCAAAATCTCCCAGTTTGAAACAGCCCAACGATGATACAAAAATATTGTCAACCTTGATATCACGATGTACAATTTTTATCTTTTCACATTGTTCCAGCGCATTACAGATATCTATGCCAATCCGAATAACATCTGATTCATTTAATCTGTTTTCGCGGATATATCGCGCCAGATTTTGAAGAAATTCCATTCGTATATAAATGTTCCAGCCAATTTTTCCCTGCACTTCTTCTACATAACTGTCTTCAATAGAAACAATATTGGAATTTCCTTTCAGTTGTTCCATGGTATGAATTTCTTCTAGACAAGACTCAACCAAATCTTTGTAATATAGACGTAAACTGTTTTCGTCCTTGTATTCACGCCTGAGAATTTCCGTATCCTGTTCTTCCAGCGGAATATGAATAATTTTAATTGCACTGAAAAAACTATTATTTCCCAGTCTTCTCTCAGCTTTGTAGACAATGCCAAAAGATCCCCTTCCTACCTGCTCAACGATTTCCCATTCATTCCATTCGTCCGGTAATCTGACTTCCGGCATTTTCCTTCCCCCCTGTTTGTTCCCCTATTCTTCCTGGTAAGATAATTCCCATATGTCAGAATATATTGCCAAAGGGCACTCTGACAGCAAACAGATTAATATGTATGTTTCATATGGATTGACTGGATAGATTTCCAGCATCCCACACCCTTTTAGAACCGCATTTGTGTTTTTTATATATTCACGACAACGTTCTTCACCTGATACTTCCTCATGTTGAGAAAACAAAAAGAAATTCAACGTAATAAGGTCAAACCTCTCTACCGGCAGTTTTCCCTTTATAATGCCGTCAATTCTCTGTCGGCTCATTCGATACTGCTGAAACTGTTTTTTTAACAGGGATGCCGACATTGTCTGAAGATTTCCATTCTCATTCATCGGAATCCCACTGCATATCATTTTTTCTACATCACCGGGCATTATTTTATCCGGACTCCACTGTTTCTTCTTCCCATTCTCTTCTGAATCCCTGTTATATATCTCTGAAATAACTGTTTTGGATTTCCACATCATGGAATCAAAACTATCAAATGCCTTCTTCTTATTGTTATCGTAAATACCTGATGCTTTTAACCAGGACAAATAATATAACAGCTTTTCTTCTTTGATTTTCTCTGAATCATGCTCATCCCACAATTTTTTGAAATCCGACGCATCATAATTCTTTGTCACATTCAGTGGAAGTTTCCTGTCATATATATTTCTGTAATTCTGTGCCTGAAGATAATCCATCTGATTTTTATAGCAATACCAGAAAATAACTTCATCTTTATCATAAAAATTAAAATCTTCTTCTTTAATAACTTTAACCAGAAAATCCGAAACGTCTTCCACCTGCATTCTCAATCCAAATCCCAACAGAAATATTGTCTGACGTTTCACACAGGATGCACTGAGCCAGCCCTTCATGATCGCTGTCCATTTTTTTGTTGTCGCATTAAAAGAATGCGGAGCACCATTCTCATCAAATGCATCATTAATAATCTCACGATATATACTGTCATCTATCTCCGAAAATTTTTCACGAATTCCGGCTCGCTCATAAAGATATCTTTTCAGATAATCCTTAAAAGATACTATTTCCATTCCACGATAAAGATATTTAAAAATTGCTTCGGAATCCATGTCCTGAAATTCTTCTGAATTTACAATACGATGCATTCCACGTATGGCCCGCTTTGTGTAATCGAAATCTCGAATTGTACTCTCGAAATCCACATCATATATCATCTGTTCTCAACCTCTGCTCTCTTTACTTCAGGAAGCTTTTCCAATCTTCATAAATATTATATATCTCTCACTTATGCATTTGCAATATAAAACACGGTTAATTACGGTTAAAATATGTTTAAAATTACTAAATATTTAAAATTACTAAATATTTAAATCTTACTGAGCAAAGGCAGCTTCATATGCATTTTTCAGTTGATTGTATGTGTCTACAAGATTGTTATATTCTGTCAACAGCCCATTATACTTTTCCTGTAAGCTATTGTACTCACCAGTCAATGTATTATATTCTGTTACAACAGTATCATACTTCTCGCCGAGCTTCTGATATTCCTCATACATTTCCTGCGCACTGGAGGATGCAGCATTTAATTTGCTGGTTGCTTCTTCTACAACCTGATTGTGCGCATCAATTGACTGATTTGCCACATCCTTATAATACAGACCAATTTTTGTGAGAACCTGAATGGCATTCCCTTCCAAATGTTTTGTTGTGTTTCCGGCAATGTACAGCCATGCTTCCTGCTCATTCGCTGCATCCCACAGAACACGTGCCCATTTTTGATCCTGAGATTTTTCTCCGGTAGCCATCACTACACTTCCTCGTCCGATATTACCAACGATTTCATCCTGTGTGGATGGTCCTTTTCGGATATTCATCTCTTCATCACTTGTAATCATATAGACGTCCGTATTTCGAAGCAACTTCATAGTTTCTTTAATCTCTTCATCTGAAATTCCAGAAGCGTTTGTATTGTTCTCTGTGTCTGTCTCTTTCTCTGAATCTAATTCCGCCGCTTCTTTTTTCCATTCCAGCGATGCATCTTCCTTCGCCTGCTCACTCAGTGTCTCACGCATATCTTCAAGATCTTTATCATATTTTTTCTGTAACTTTTCACCCGCATAACGATATCCTCCATAACCAAATATGCAGCAGGCAGCTAACAGTATCAGAAATGTTCTTGCACTATTCATTTTCATGTCTCCTTCTTTTGCGTTCTGTTTATAAGGCACATGCCTATATAATCTGGTTTCAAAACTATATATTTTTTACAACATAACACAATGCGTACTAACTGTCGTAGACAAAGAGTTTCCTGCTACTTCACCTCACTAAATGGAGTGAATGTAAGAGGAAGCTTTTTTTCAGTGTATTCATCAACTAATTGATTATATTTATCTACATCTTCCGGATTCACTTGTGTATCTACAGTCATATCTTCTAATATCTCTTTTTCTCCTTCTTTAAATCTAAAAACCTGCATGACATGATAACCAGCTCCACCTGTAGCAGTAGAACATACGCAATTATCCGTTGTTATCCATCCACTATCCCTATGATTTGTTGCCTGAAAGACTTCTCTTACTGCTCCATTCTGCTCATCATATATATCATACAGAACTGCTTCATCACCTTCATAAACGTATCCCACAATTAATAATTCATCCATTCCATCTTGATCAATATCCCTGTACATATATCCTAAAGTAGAAGCTATTGTATCCGGAAATTTATATATCAGATATGTGAACTCGCCATTTGTTACACCATTTTTCATTAACTTTTCGCTGTCCCATCTTTCCTCTATTGCGCGTTTATAAAGTTTAATAACTTCTTCATATGACTTAAAAGAAACCGTATTTAATCCGTCCGGTGCTTCCGCACCTGAATTTTGCTCACCAATCGCCGTCACATCTTCTGCCTCTACCGTTCCATTGTCCCTATATTCGAGAGTAACATTGGCAGGTGTTCCCTGATATACAGAACTGACAATACCATAATTTCCACCATCATATATTTGTGGAATTGTTATCTGACAGAGAACATCTTCCTGTGCAGCATTTTCTACTGGCGCAGTAAATTCCTGTCCCGGCCATTCTATCTCTCCTGCATCTTCATTTGTTTCACAGGAAAATCCATTTCCTGTGTAAGTATATATAGCTCCACTTCCTCCCGGGTCTGCCGGAAATACCGCTTTCATATCTTCAAAAACAACTATCGTTCCATTATTCCAGACTGCTTTTGTATTTGGGAAACACTCTGTAATATTTACTCTGAATGCATCTTCATCAGATGTACCTCCCTGCAGTGTCCAGTTTCCCTCCTGCTCTTTATATACTTCAAAATACAGTGCAACATCTTTCTTTCCATTGTTAATAAATGTCTGATCAACCGGCTTTAAGACCGCAAGTAAAAGTTCCTCTGCTCCGTCTCCATCCATATCTTTTTTCATAGCTCCAACAACTCCCGTCGGTGCTTCTGAAAGGCTGATTCCGGCATCACTTCCATTTTCCTGATACGCTATTGCAGCATGGTATGTCACGTCATAAGTTGTTCCTCCAACATATGGATATCCAATTGTAGATTCAATAATATTCTTTGTCGTTTTGACCGGCTCCGGTGTAGGAGATGGTTCCGGAGTCGGAGTTGGAGAAGGTGTTGGTGTCGACGTTGCAATCGGCTCCGGTGTGGCAGTTTCTACCGTAGCTTCTGTAATTACTGGGTTTTCATCCGTATCAGTTTTTTCTTCTGTTGCTTCATTTTTATTCTGATTTGTATAATAATAAACACCTGCACCGCCTCCGATAACCGCCGCAGCAACAAAACCGGCTATCAGTTTCATTTTAATACCTTTTGCCGCTGTTGCGCCTGCCTGCATCACCGGAGCGGAATTTTGTGTACCCACTTTCTGATTCAGGGAATCCGTTGCATTCCCTGTGTTCCCACTTTTCTGCGCACTTTCGTCAGAAGCAGGTGCCTCTTTTTTACCTGATTTTTTGTCTGTTCCTTTTTTATCTGTTTTTCCCTTTCCATCTCCGTTTTTGTCGGAAATATCCTTATCAGGATTTGAAGATTCTTTTGCATTCAGGATATTATCACATGCAATCTTCTGTCGTATAACCTGGAACATTTTTTCATCCGGCTGTTTGTACAGATTTCTAAGCAGCCAGATAAAGAACGGCAGAGGCGCAAGATTGTAAAGCTTTGTTCCTTTTTTCTCAAGCTCCAGTACTTTACCCTGAATTTTTTTGCGTCCATAATTCAAACGGCTCTTTACTGTATTTTCACTGCACTCCAGTTCTTCCGCAATTTCAGACACACTCAACTGGTCATAATAATACATTCCAACTACAATACGCTGGTCTTCCGGCAAAGCATCAAGGATTTCTCTTACCAGTCTGCTTGTTTCTTTTTGATCCATGGATGCTTCCGGTAAACTTTCAATGCGATCATCTTCGATTTCCAGAACAACTTCTGTTTCTGTAGAAATTGTAGTTGCCGTATGAAGTACTCTTCGATCCCGTAATGCATTTAACGTCCTGTTGTGCGCAATTCGCTTAAGCCAGGCACAGAAACTGTCACTGTCTTTCAACTGTTCCAGTTTACGAAATGCCGTCAGGTAAGTGTCCTGAACCATATCCATGATGAGGTCTTCATCTTTTGTAATCGATAATATTGTAAAATACACGTCACTGTATGTACGATTATATAATTCAGCCTGTGCAGCTTCATCTCCCTGTATTGCCCGTTGGATCAACTCGTCCGAAAATCCAAGATATGTACCACATCGAGGACAATATTTGACCTGTCCCTGAATCTCTTTCTCGCATTTAAAACATTTCATTCTCTTTCCTTCCTTTCCATAAAATCAAATAACAAAACCTCCCTGTCAGATATTTATTGTCCAACAGAGAGGTTGCATAATGCTTTAGTACCGGTTTCTTTTATAACTTAATTTGTAGCAATATCAAAATATATTCTCAGTCCAGTCTTTTTACTATTATACTTCGTCAAATTGACAACTTTTTTAACCTCATCTTTAGTAAATCTGACTGTAATACTGTCATCATATGAAAGAGGCTGGATACTGCAATTATTCCAATAAAACCGTCCTGATGCTATAATTTTATTTTCATACTTAATTGCAATATCCATCGCATTCAGATAATAGTTTCGTCCATATGTCTGGTTTAAAAGAACAATTTTAGCTGTCAAAGAACCATCTGGATTATACTGAAGACTTTTTAATCGTGCTTTTACAAAGCATAACTGACTATTATTGCAATACGCAATATTATCCCATGTATTTCTTTGTTGATATTTAACCGGTGTCGTCCATTTATTGGCTTTTATTTTGACCTTACATGTATATTTCTTTTTACCGATTTTTGCAGTAACTTTCACTGTTCCTGCTTTTTTTCCGGTGATAACGCCTTTAGAATTAACGGTTGCAACCTTTTTGTTGGAAGAAGTCCATTTTGCTTTTTTCTTTGTTCCTTTTACTTTTAGCTGATAAGTTTTACCGACTAAAACAGTGACTGAACTCTTATTCAGTCTGACCGGTGCCGCACTTACCGTTGCCGGTGCTGCCATAGTGACTACCAACAGCATTACCATCAGCATAGCCATTAATTTTTTCACGTACTTTTTCATGTTCTCTCTTCCCTTCTTTATTTGCATTTCATGGCTTTATAATACCCCCCTGCATATATCCTGTCAATTCAAATCCACTACTTTATTTTCGCTTTTTTCGCCTTGCTCCAACCACTGTAATATACGTTTTTCCCGACTTTTTTCCAGCTTCGTATTCTTACATAATATGTTCTCTTTCCTGACAGCTTTGCTATCTTTAAAGCAGTAATATTTTTTACAGTTTTTGTCTTTGCATTCTTAAAATTCTTACTTGTCGAACACTGAATCTGATAACCGCCTGCACCACTCACCTTTTTCCACTTTACTTTTGCAGTATTTTTTGCCGCAGTTATTTTTGTAATCATTGTCGACTTCGGAATGATCTTAAACTTCACAGTACAGGAATAAGATTTATACTTTCCTTTTCCTCGGATTACAGCATATCCGGTTCCTATGTTCTTGTTATTCTTATAGGATATCGAATAATATTTCGATGAAATTTTGTTATTTCCGACTTTTACTTCTTTTATCTGTGGTTTCTGAGTCTTTCCATTATAAACAACTGTTGTCTTTTTGAGTGACGCTTTCATCTTTACAGTATTTACTGTTGTATTATTCTTTACTGTAGGTGTGATTTTTTCATCTTTGTTTTTTATCTGAAATTTCAGAATTCCATATACAGGAGTTCCCTGATAATTCATCAACTTCCCATTCACCGTACAATGATTACTTTGATTTTTCAGAGTGGAATATACCGTAATCTGTCCTTCATTGATTCCGCTGTCCGGTACATAATTATTATCGTAGCGCAGGAAATAATCTACGCCTTCTTTCAGAACCTTTCCGCTGGATTTAATTTTCACAGTTACTTTCGGCTCTATTTCTCTGTACGGAATCCCTTCATAGATTTTCTTATCCAGTGTCATTTCATAATAGCTTCGGCTTGTATTTATATGATAATCTACTTTGGCCAGTAGCGCGCCATCATAATTTCCATATGAAGATCCTTTGGCAGAATATATACGCACACAGGCATATATTGTTTCTTTATCCACATCTGTAGAAATCGGAGGGCAACCTGCACTGTTTTCATATTCCAGCACATAGTCTGTGCCTTCTTTCATAATCGTACCATCCATATCTCTGACTACAGGTTTGGGTTCAATCGCTTCGCCATTATATGTATATTCTGTTTTTTCAAGCGATGCTGTAATTTTCTTTATTTCGGTTCCATATTGTGCTCCGGTCTGTCTTTCAACCGTTACAGGAACTGTATAAGTTCCTCCGTTTTTTATTTTGACTGTAACACTTCCGGTTCCGACTTTCTTACCTCTGATTTTTCCCAGACTGTCTACCGAAATAAGTTCCGGATTATTATTTGTAATTGTAAAAAAATTAGAGGACTCTGCATAGAACGTATATCCCTCTGAATACTTTGTACAAAATTCCATATTGTCTCTTGTAGATGTTCCATACTGCAGCCGAATAGAACTTGCTCCTGTTTCTAACTGTAACTGCTGTGGATCTGCAATTACATTAAAAGTTCTCTCTTTATCACTCTGCGTGTTGATGACCTCTCCACAGGGATCTGCTGCTGCCACAAACACCCAATACGACGTATTATGATAATCCAGAACGCCTACTCCGCAATATCTCATATCTTCTGCCATCATAGCCGCATTGTGCAATGGCGATTTTGACCAGAAATAGTCTGCTGTCTCCGCATTTCCAAATCCGGATCCTATATTTTCATGAACTGAAAAGAAGTCCCCTGTTTCTGCCACATAAATAGTTCCGTACTGATCTTCGCGGGGAATTCCTCTATAGGAACATACAAATCCCAGTCTTTCCAGTGCATCATAGCATCCCGTAGAGTTTTCATTATACGGACAGCGATGTGCAAAACTGACTACTATTTCTGCGGCTCTCTGCATAGCTGCTTCTGTCAGTCCACTGGTGGGCTTTAATTCTGCAAGATTTTTTGCTTTTCTTTTTTCATTTAAAATTTTTACAAATCTCTGTGCTTCGCCGTAATGGCAGACACCTGTAATCGGAATCAGTACATTATTGTCTGCATGGCAGGTTACCACACCCAGCATGATACCAACTATAGACAGCAACAGATACATCCAGATTCTGATTTTTGTTTTTGCTTTTTTCATATTGTCCCTCCATATATCTGCAAAAGAGAACCTAAGACTTTCACCTTGGATTCTCTTTTTGTTAGCTGTTTATCATCTTCTGAATTATCTCAAATTCATGCTGACACTATAATTGATATATGTTCTGCTGCTTCCGTCAAATACCGGAAGTCCATTTGCATTGAGTGGATAAATTCCACTGAAGATGACGCTCTGAACGTTTCCCGGTAATTTATTTCCCAGCGTAATTATCCAGCCAGATTTCGCTCCCGGCTGCACTCTCTGGTAATTTACACCTCCGTTTTCTATTGATTTTAATATATTTACAGGAACGTTGTAAGTACCTGCTGTTGTTTTTACGGACATATTAAAGTCGCTGGCTAACCATCCAAAAGCAATGCTTGAATTGCTTCCATTAGTAACTTCTACTTCAATTGTCCTGTCATTATACAAATATGCTTCATAGGTGATTCCATGGTCATATGCCATTCCTTTTGACACTACTTTTCTTACATTTGTATTCTGTGCAGTATTCGTATTGCTTTTAGCTTTGGTTTTTGCTTTGCTTTTTGCTTTTTTGACATTTACTTTACATGTCAGCTTCTTTTTTCCAATTTTGGCAGTAATTTTTACCTGACCGGCTTTTTTTCCTTTTACAACGCCATTTTTATTTACTGTAGCAATTTTGGAATTAGAAGAACTCCATTTTGCTTTTTTACGTGTTCCTTTAACTTTTAATTTAACTGTTTTTCCGACAGTCACGGATGCTGATCTGCGATTCAGACTAACAGATGCCGCTGATACCGGCATTACCATTGCCAGCGATACCAGAAGTGCTAACATAATTACAGAAACCTTTTTTACATACTTTTTCATTTTCTTTTTTCTCCTTTCGCAATACCATCAAAATATTGTTTTTTTTATCCTTTCTGTCTAATAGACACTTAAAGGACCCGGATGGTTTTAATTTTTGAAAAATTTTTTTTAATTTCTATAAATACTATACTTTATATTGCAACGATGCTCGTAGAACTCAGGTTTCCCATGATGCTTTCCTTATTTCTTACTGTTTTACCTGTAATAAAACAGGAACCATCTTATAGACAGTTCCTGTTTTATAGTCAATATTCTATTTCATCTCTTCTTTTAATTTCAATACATCTTCTAACGGAATTCCAATTTTTTCTGCAATCAGTTCATCATTTAATATTCCGAGAAGATTTTTAGCTGATTCTAATTTTACCTTTTTTTCGGCTTCTTCATATAACATTTTTCCCAACTCTGTCATCCTCATTTCACTCCTTACTTCGTCCAGGTCAATTTTCTCTAAAAATTTGTCAGCCATTGTGTATATCACTGCCTCCAGTCTACGGATATCTTCCTCCGAAATATCTTTTGCTTTTTCTATTATTCTGAACGCACCTGTAATACGCTCTTTCTGCGCTGATTCTCCACCCATTAACGGCATCAGAACCAGTCTGATTAATTCTTCTTTTGTTATTTTTTCGTTTTTGTCTATTTTGTGCCTCAGTTCAATCAAAAACTCATCTGCATTCCAATCTGACATAATAATCGGCATTATTCGATATGTATTCAGTCCCTCCGTAAATTCTGTCACTGGATTTTTGATTTTCCCAGAAAACAGCACACATGTTGTTACCGAAACATTGTACTGATAACTGATTACCGCCTCATACGAACGAAATCTTTTCAAATCTTTAATGCCTTTACTACTGCTCTGAAACTCGAAATGTTTCCAACTTCCATCTTCCATAATCAGGTTATTGTCCTGAAAATACTTATGAAATTCCAATATAGTAGATTCAGTAGGTGCGATTCCAATAACTTTCTCATGGATTCCTAAATATGGCAGTAATTCATCAGCAAAAAACTGCATCATACTCTTCATGATTGCATCTTCGTGCTGATATACTGAAGATTTTTCTTCTTTTGTAACACTGATTTCTTCTTTCATTTGAATCCTTTCTGCAAAAAAGTATTCAAAGAAATCACCTAATTACAATATAGCAAAAAAAAATACTACAGACAACTTACTTTTCTGCTGTTTATATAATTTCTATGTTGGTATTTTCTCTGAAATCGAGATAAGAATATTCATTAGAAAATAATAGATATAACAAATTGTAATCGACAATTTCCCTGCACCTGTCTGTATATTACATAATGTAAAAGAAAAAACGCGCAGTGTCAATAAAAAACGTTCGACAAATTCTTTATAAATATTATTTACGTCAGATTCCGGAATTATTTGACATTCCTCATTGCTTTCGCTACTATTATTTCATAAAAAACAATTTCTTAATTGGATAGTATTGTCCAACTATTTTCAGCATACAGGAAGGAGATCGACATGAATTTTAAGAATCTGGCAGAACAAAATGAAGACTGGATCATCGAGCAGAGGCGTTATTTTCATGCGCATCCGGAGCTTTCTTTTGAGGAAAAAAACACCACCGGACAGATTGGAAAATTACTTGAAGAAATGGGGCTGACTCCTCACTATTATCCGGATTATAACGGTCTCTGGGCGATGATCGAGGGAGGCAAAGCTACCCCGGAGAGCAAGACAGTCGCTCTTCGTGCAGATATCGATGCACTTCCCGTCGATGAACACACCGGACTTGCTTTTTGCAGTCAGAATCCGGGTGTCATGCACGCCTGCGGACATGACTGCCATATTGCCATGCTTCTGGGCGGAATCCGTATGCTGATGGCAAAAAAAGAAGACCTAAAAGGCAATGTAAAAATCATCTTTCAGGCTGCGGAAGAATCCTGCCACGGTGCACAGTACTATGTCGAGCATGGTTTTCTGGACGATGTAGATGCCATCTACGGCACACATATCTGGGGCGATCTGGATGCACCTTATCTGAATTTTGAATCCGGCCCGCGTATGGCAAGCTGTGACAATTTCCGGATTGAAATTGAGGGTGTTTCCTCTCATGGATCCACCCCGCATCAGGGTGTTGATGCGATTTTGACTGCCGCTTATATCATCACAGAAATTCAGGCAATCGTTTCCCGCATGAATGATCCTCTGAATCCACTGGTTGTCACTGTCGGTAAAATTGAGGGTGGACAACGCTTTAATATTCTTGCGGATAAGGTCGTTCTGGAAGGAACTACACGCACCCATTCCCCGGAAATGCGTAAAAAAACAGAGCCTCTGCTCCGTAGAATCGCAGAAAACACAGCTGCTTCCATGGGAGCAAAGGCTACTCTGACTTTTGAATATTTTCCGGCTCCGATCATCAACGAGCATGAAGATCTGGTACAGATAGCAAGAAACGCCGCTGTCAAAATGTACGGTTCTGACTGTCTGAAACCATTCCCGAAAATGATGATCAGTGAAGACTTCGCCTACTATATGGAAAAAGTTCCGGGTGTCTTCGGGCTGGTCGGAAGTCAGAATAAATCTCTTGGTATCACCGCCAAAAACCACAACGATCACTATACCGTAGATGAAAGTGTCTTAAAACGCGGAGCCGCTATGTACGCACAGTTCGCGTACGATTTTCTGGAAGAAAAATCCTAAATAAATGCTTCACCGCCGGAAAATCCTCCCCGGCGATCATCAAAATCCTTTATTTGTGCTGTATGCAGTCTACGATCGTCTTTAAAATCTCCTGCATATCCAGGGGTTTGGCGACATGACCGTTCATGCCGGCCTCCATACTTCGTTTCCGGTCTTCTTCAAAAGCATTCGCCGTCATTGCAATGATCGGAATCCGCTCTGCTTCTTCGCGCATGAGACCACGTATTGTCCTTGTAGCTGTAAGGCCATCCATCACCGGCATCATAATGTCCATCAAAATCACATCAAATGTACCATCCGGTGAATTTTTGAATATATCGACAGCCTCCTGTCCGTTCCATGCTTTCGTAAGTACAGCGCCTTCATCTTCCAGAAGGAATTCTGCAATTTCCATATTCAGCTCATTATCTTCAACAAGAAGTATATGCAATCCTGCAATAGAAAGCTCCTGTTCTTCTTTTTCAGAAGTTTCTTCCTCTACAGCATCCGGATTGATTTTCAGCGGAAGGTTGATCGTAAAGGTAGTTCCCTTTCCTTCTTCGCTGACGACATCAATCTCTCCATTCATTTTTTCAACCAGCTTCTTAACGATAGAAAGACCAAGTCCTGTACCGCCGAGAGTCGTACGTGCTCCGTTTTCTTCCTGTGTGAACGGTTCAAACATATGCTTCTGGAATTCTTTACTCATACCCTTTCCGGTATCCACACAGGTAAACTCATACATTGCATATTTTTCACTACAGGATACTTCTTCACAGTGAATATCAAGGCTTCCGTTTTCACGATTATATTTAACTGCATTACCTGTGATATTCAACATGATCTGGCGCAAATGCACCGGGCTTCCGATCAGTTTGTAGTGTTGGCAGTTTTCTCTTTTGTATGTGAAATGTATGCCTCGTTCTACTGCCTGCACCTCAATCAGAGCAACCACTTCGTCCAGCATTTCCCGCAAATCAAACGGTATTTTTTCCAGTTCGATTTCTCCGGACTCCATCTTACTCATATCCAGAACATCGTTTACCAGTTCAAACAAAAACATCGCCGCACCGCGGATTTTTTCTCTGCATTCCCTTTGCTTTTCCATATCTTCCGGGAAATGATCCCCGATATTCAGCATACCGATCACGCCATTGATCGGTGTTCGGATATCGTGGCTCATCCTTCGCAGAAACTCTGTTTTTGCAACATTGGCACGTCTCGCTTCTTCTGCTGTCTCAATGATCTGATTCTGGTATTCCTGTTCTCTGCGTTTCTGCTCATCAATATTCTGCACAGCAAAAATCACAGATTCAATTTCCCCGTCAGCCTGAATTCTCTTCGGAAGCGCTGTCAGCATATGCCAGACACCGAAAGCATCCTGAAACGTATAATTCAGGGATTCCTTTCCCTTCAGTCGTTCCGAAAGTGTGTTGATATCTGTAATTTCCCTCATTCCTGCCTGATACTCCTTACCAATGCAGTATGAAGTAATTGCATTCATTGTCTGTTCCGCACCATGTAAATATTTCACAATTTTATGAACTTCCTCCGGTGCACGGATAATTTCAAGTGTCTTATATTTCAGATCAACCACGTAATTCGTAACATAAATCCGGCTGATCGCATCGATAATATTATGCTGATACTCAAGATTTACAAGCTGTCTTTTTGCCAGTTTCTGGTGCACAAAGAGCAGGGCAAACCATGCAGCAAGATAGAATGCCACCGCATATGCAATGACCAAAGCACGCTCCGTAAAAATTTCTTTTTCCGGGAAAAATACATAAATATAATATTGACCGCATTTCGCATGGCTGCCCCAAAACGCCCTGCCATCTTCCTTTACACGGATAAGTGTGTCTGCTTCCTGTTTTTTATTAAACATCATAATGCGGGGACAGTCCTCAATCCTTTTGCCCTGCATAGACTGATCGTTTGAACTGATTACTTTTTCACCATCTGAGAGTACAACCGTGCCATCCCGCTCCACCTTATATCCGGTAAGAATCCTTTCAATACTGCGCTGATTCTCTATATCAGCTTTCGTATTTGCACTCTCATAGCACAGAATAATGCTCTTCTGATCCTCTGATGCCATCGCAGCATAGTAATAATCCTTCTCTTCAGATATCTCTATCTGATCAGACAGCACTTTCTCAGGATACATCAGCAGATCCTGCAGATTCTGCGCGTCAAAAGCAGCATTCCATATCTTATCTTCTATCTTTTCAGTATACTGGCTGTTTTTTATATGCAGGTTTTTGTCCAGAATCAGAATTCCTGTCAGCCTCTGCTCTTTTAAAAACTGATGCATATTTTTGTCACTGAGCATTTCCTGCTCCGAAAGACAACGTTTCAATTCCGTTGCTTTCTCGGCAAGATCCATCTGAATCCGCATTTTATTGTTTGTAAGAATATCATCATAACGGATACTCTGCTCTTTCATAAATGAAATAATCTCCGCAGAATCCTCGTTGGCCTTCCTGATTTCCAGATTTGTCTGGATTTCAAATACCACACTCAAAATAAGAATACCCGGGAGCAAAAACAGCAAAAGCAGTCTTACCATAGTATTTTCGGTTATTTTTTTAGTATACTCCACCATAACTACGCTGAGATTTCATCGATCAGTTTCAGTTCTTCTTCTGTAAACGGTGCACAACTGATTGCTTTTACATTATCAAGGATCTGCTGCGGTTTTGATGCACCGATCAGTACACTTGTAACTTCGTCGTGATGAAGCAGCCATCCGAGAGCCATGTCAGCAAGCTTCTCGCCTCGCTGCGCTGCCAGATCATTCAGCTTACGGATCTGATCCATCCTGTGCTCATCCAGTATACTTTCTTTTAAAAATCTTCCGTCTGTACGGATACGGCTGTCTTCCGGAATACCGTGAAGATAGCGGTCCGTCAGCTGGCCCTGTGCAAGAGGACTGAATGTGATCAGACCTTTTTTCAGTTTGCCCGCCATATCTTTTAATCCATTTTTTTCTACAGTTCTGTCAAAAATAGAATAGCGGTTCTGGTTAATTACAAACGGACAATGCAGCTCTTTCAGGATTGCAGCTGCTTTTTCCAGTGTAGGACCGTCATAATTGGAAAGACCGACATAGATTGCTTTTCCACTCTGCACTGCGCTTGCCAGCGCTCCCATTGTCTCTTCAAGAGGAGTTTCCGGGTCCATTCTGTGATGATAAAAAATATCAACGTATTCCAGTCCCATTCGTTTCAGGCTCTGATCAAGACTTGCAAGAAGATATTTGCGGCTTCCCCAGTTCCCGTAAGGGCCCTCCCACATATCATATCCTGCTTTTGTTGTAATGATCAGCTCATCTCGGTAAACTCCAAGATCCTCTTTCAGAATACGGCCGAAGTTTTTCTCGGCACTTCCCGGTTCCGGTCCGTAATTATTTGCAAGGTCAAACTGTGTGATACCGTTGTCAAATGCGGTAAAACAGAGTTTTCTCATATTCTCATAATTTGCTGTGTCACCAAAATTGTGCCACAGTCCCAGAGACACCTTCGGAAGCATTAAGCCGCTGTCTCCGCAGCGCTTATACTCCATTTGTGTATATCGTTCTTTTGCTGCTGTATACATTTCCTTCACCCTCCAAAATGATATTCAAATTCCTTCTATAGAAGATTATCCGTTCAAATATATTGAAAGTCAAGAAATTTTGTGAGGCTTTTACTTTTCCTGAAAGGGAATAGCCATTCGATTTATTTGTTGCTATAATCAAGATACATTAAAACACGAAATGGAAATACTATAGATTACATTCAAAAATATGAATGCGAATTATAAAACTGATTTAGAAAGGTAGAAAAATGGCACAGATTATATTAACTTTCGGACTCGAAAAAGAAAAACTCAGAGCGGTTCGCAGCTCCGCCTTGAAGAACAAAATTCAGGTAAAAGAAATTTCCCGGATAAATTATGGGCAGAAGCTTGGCTTTCTTGCCGGAATCCAGGGTTTTCATAAAGACAAAACAAACTATAACGGCCCGGATTTCCCACTCGAAATGATGGTATTCTCCGGGACCGACTCCACGCAGATGGATGCCTTTCTCGCCGACTATAAACAGACCGGCGCAGCATCTATTCCATTAAAAGCGATCATTACCCCACACAATATCTTCTGGACTGCAGAAGCATTATATCAGGAACTGTTTAAAGAACATCTGCATTTTATTTAGTTTTACTGTATTGGTTCAAAGTCCGTAGCCCCATGCTTGCACAGTGGGCAAACGATGTCATCCGGAAGTTCATCACCTTCGTAGATGTATCCGCAGACTTTGCAGACAAAACCTTTTTTGCCTTCTGTTTCCGGCTTCGGTTTTACATTCTGCTGGTAATAAGTGTAAGTCATGGTATCCTGATCACTCATAACACGTGCCTCTGTGACGCTGCAGATGAACATTCCATGCGTACCAAGGTCGACATACTGTTCTACTTTCAGTGACATGAATGCATTGATATATTTATCCAGAAATACAAGTCCGTTTCCGGATCTGTTGATCTTCTGTCCTGCAAATTTGTCGACTGTTCTTCCTGACTGGAAGCCAAACTGCTGAAAAACAGAGAATGGCGCATCTACAGACAGACAGTTTACATTGAGAACACCCGTCTGCCGGATTACATGATGAGAATAATTTGCCTTGTTGATATTTACAGCTACGCGATATGGATTGTCCGTCAGCTGCGTAACTGTATTTACAATAAGACCGTTGTCTTTTCTTCCATCGTTGGAGGTAACTACATAAAGGCCATAACCGATGCGGAAAAGCGCAGTCATGTCATTTTTGTTTGCAAGAGTATCATCTTTTGCAATATATTCTTTGCAGAGTTCATCTGTCATATCATCGATCTGTTTACGGTTTTCTTCCTTTACAGCAGACCAGATGTGTACAGAGTTTTTCAGCCAGTCGATTTTTTTGCACTTAGACATCATTTCTTTCATAATCTTTGCTGCCAGCGGTGCCCAGGAACCATTTTCAATGAGGCCGACGGTACGATTCTGGTAATTATGTTCTACCAGTCGGGTAATAAAATCATTCATAAACGGATAGATACTTGCATTGTAAGTTGTGGTTGCAAGAATCAGTTTTGAGTAACGAAAAGCATCACTCAATGCCTGGGACATATCATCTCTTGCAAGATCATAAACCAGAACCCTTGGACATCCTTTTTCTTTTAATTTTTCAGCAAGAAGAGAAACGGCCATTCTGGTGTGTCCATATACGGAAGTATAGGCAATCACAATTCCGTCATCTTCCGGTGTATAGGAAGACCATGTATCATAAAGCCCGATATAATGTCCGAGATCTTCTGTAAGAACAGGTCCATGAAGCGGACAGATTTTCTGAATATCGAGAGCGGCCGCTACTTTGAGAAGTTTCTGTACCTGTGCACCGTATTTTCCTACGATACCGATAAAATATCTTCTTGCCTCGTCATCCCATGGTTCTTCCACATCCAGCGCTCCGAACTTTCCAAAACCATCTGCGGAAAAAAGAACCTTTTCTGTGCTGTCATAAGTAACCATAACTTCCGGCCAGTGAACCATCGGTGCAAATACGAAAGTAAGCTGATGATATCCGAGAGAAAGTGTACTGCCGTTTTCCGCTTCTATTTTCTTTCCTTCCAGATCCAGTTCAAAAAAGTTTCGGATCATGCCAAACGCTTTATCTGTAGCAACTACTGTAGTATCCGGATATACTTTCAGGAAATTTGCAACATTGGCTGCATGATCAGGTTCCATGTGCTGTACAATCAGATAATCCGGCTTACGGCCATCCAGAACCTGCTGGATATTGTCAAGCCACTGGTGAGTAAAATCTGCATCTACAGTATCCATAACCGCAATTTTTTCGTCCAGGATCACATAAGAATTATAAGACATTCCACCCGGGACTTTGTACTGCCCTTCAAAAAGGTCAATGCGGTGATCGTTTACGCCTACGTATTTGATGGTATCTGTGATTTTCATATAATTTCCTCCGTTTCTCTTAGATTAAATAATTAAACTTCCATTTTTTCTGTTTACTTGTGCCGGTTTAGTTTTTGTTTTACTTTTATTTGCTTTATAGTTCTTGGTTGCCTGTAATCTGTAATTTTGTTGTAATTCATAACTTTGTTAAAAGAATAACAGAATGACACGAGAATTTCTGTTGCAAAAGTCACAAATCGATGATTTTCCTGAAAAAATATGTTATAATCTGGAAAAAGGGGATAGAATTGCGATGGAACATATTACACTGTTTACGAATATTTTGCCCGAAGAACAGGAACGAATGCGCGTCTGTTTTCATGCAAGAGAAGATATTTTCCGAAATGGAGAGACGATCATGGAATATTCCAGTTCCATGAACAAGATCGGGCTGATTCTTTATGGCAGGGCAGTTCTTTACTGCTGCGACGAAGAAGGAAATGAATATATGATCGATGAGCTTAAGAAAGATGCTGTTTTTGGAGAACCGTTTCTTCTCCCGGCAGACTCCCAACATTATTATGTGACTGCCGAAGAAGAAACAAAGGTAATGTTCATTGATTATGAGCATGTGATCAAAAGATGTGAAAAAGCATGCCACCATCACAGTCAGATGGTCAGCAATCTGCTTCAGATGACGGCAATGCAGTCCAGGCAGCAAATGGAAAGAATTTATGTATTATCCAGAGCTACGACCAGAAAGAAATTACTGGCATATCTGAACAACCTTTCCATCCAGATTCACAGCCGCAGCGTACAGATTCCTATGTCTTATACCGCACTGGCTCAATATCTTACCGTGGACAGAAGCGCCATGACCAGAGAACTTAAAAATCTGGAAATAGAAGGGATTCTCACCAAAAAAGGAAGAAATATCTGTCTGCGGGAGTAACTGGATTTTCTCATGTCCGGAGCATCCAATTTACGCGGACTTTCATTTGACTTACTCTCCGCCCGGTTTCCATCTTTCATGCAGTTTTTATCTTATCCAGATACTTCCGCACCACTTCCAGACCTCCGGTGGGCACGCAGAAGATATCCCTGTGCTTTTCGCATTTTTCACAGACGTCCTCCAGATCAAACCACTGAACGCTCTCTACCTCTTCTGTCTGAAGAATAAGTGCGTCTGTATTTACAGGTTCTTTGAAGATATAAACAAATGCAATTTCTTCGTCCCGGAACATTTTTCCGTGGAATTCTTTTGCAAAAGATATTGGGAAGGTTCCGGCAAAATGCAGCTGTTCCGGTACTGCACTGATTCCCAGTTCTTCTTTCAGTTCCCGAAGTGCAGATTCCAATGGTTCATCTCCTGCCTGAATATGACCTGCAGAAGAAGTATCAAATTTTCCCGGAAAGGAATCCTTATTCTGTGATCGTTTCTGTAAAAGGATCTGCACTCTGCCCTCTTTTTCACGGATAATCCAGATATGTGCTGTCCTGTGCGGAATTCCCTCTGCATGAGCTTTTTCCCTTGATATGATCTGTCCAGTTGGATTACCTTCACTGTCTATAACATCAAATAATTCCATTTTTATTCTTTCCTTTTTTATCTATTTATGTTCAAACCAGCTATGATTTCTTCCTCTCGTATATCTTTTTGATTTTCTCTGCTACTTCCTGTAATTTTTGAGCCCGATATCCAAAAATCCTTAATACAAGATCTCCCGTTGTCAAATGAGTAACACCACCATCAATTTCGGGATCTTCATCAAGTATCTGCCAGATTTTCTCCTCATCTATGTTGTTGATTTTTGACAGGAAAAGATTGGCCATATGAGTCAATGTCTGTAGATCTGAGCAAGCAAGCTTGCCCATCTCCACAGCCGCTGTCCGGGCTTTTTTATCTATATTTTAATCGTTCTTTCCTCGGATTGCAACAAAAACAGCCGGGCTTTTGGGGCCCGGCCATAATCGCTTCACTTTTTTAATTTTTACTCAGCCTGAAGAACAGCGGTATCTACCATGGAAACACGGATGGTCTCACCCTCAACGGTGATATCCATCTCTTTTGCCAGCTCGTCAACGGGAACCAGTTCCAGATCAGATTCTGCTCCTGCTTCTGTTGTAAAATGCATTACAGAGCTGTTCTCGCCTTCGGTCTCCTCATAAGTACCTGCCAGAGTCTCGCTGGTTCCGTCCGGTTTCTTCTGATTGATTGCCAGAGCATTATTCTCGGTATCAAAAACGAAGGTCAACTGATTGCCGTCTGTATCAGTTCCGGCATAGATCATATAATTCTGAACATTCTCATCAGCCAGAGCAGTCTGATCTACATAGGTCAGTTTGACTTCGCTGCCAGTGGGCTCGTAAGTGAGAACGGTTTCTGTCTCGGAAACATCCTCATAACCGAACACATAATCCTGTCCGTCCTCCTCATCTGCGATAGTGAAGGAACCTTCGTCAAAGCTGATCGGACCGGTTACATAAGTGGTGTCTTCTCCCTGCGGTGTCAGAGAAACACAGCCTTTTTCATTCTCCGTGTTGATAGCGATGGTCCATACGATATCGTTATCGTCGGTTCCCTGCATCACCAGGATCGAGCTGTCAGCTTCGGTTTCCTCTTCTGCTACGGCTTCCGTTGCCGTTTCTTCCTCTGCATCATCCGCGAATGCATATACAGGAAATGCCATGGTTGCCGCCAGAATCAGTGCTAACAGTTTTTTCTTCATAATATTTTCTCCTTTGCGCTTTTTTCTTCATTTTATCTGAATTTTTTTTAAAATCAAGAGGTCAGGGACGAACGCAAAATTTGTGGGATGAATGCAGGGACTTTTTCTGGAAAACTGTTTCTGTTTTTAGTATAATAAAAAAGAAAAAACGACATAACACGAGGTGATCCATTTGAAAATTGCTATTGTAGATGATGACGCACAGGATACCGACCGGCTGGCCACCTTTCTGGCTGAATGGTCCGAAGAACATCACCTGGACTTTTCTGTCACTGTTTTTCATAAAAGCTCGGATTTTTTAAAGGCTTTCGAGACAGCCCGCTACAGTCTGGTCTTCATGGATATTTACATGGGGCCGCCCAGCGGTATCGACACTGCCTTGAAGCTCCGGGAAAAAGACTCCCACACCGTCCTGATCTTTCTCACCAGCAGTCTGGAACACATGCCAGATGCCTTCCGCTGCCACGCCTTCGATTATCTGGTCAAACCTTTCGATCTGGAGCAGATGAAAAAGACGATCCGGGACGCCCTGGCTTTCCTTCCGGAAAAAGAACAGTACCTGAATCTCTCCGTCCACAAGCAGAACGTTCCTATTTTTTACTCGGATATCCGCTATGTACTGGCCAGCTCCAATTACTGCATGGTCTATACAAAGGAAGAATACCGCTGCCGCATGTCCTTTTCCCAGATTCAGGAGCTTCTGGAAAATGACAGCCGTTTCCTGGTCATCAACCGGGGCGTCCTGGTAAATCTGGACTATGTGGAATCCATGGACGGGCTGATCTGCCTCATGAAGGACCAGCGGACGTTTCCTCTCAACACCCGCAAACATGTGCAGCTGGAACAGGCCCTCATCGAGCACCGTTTCCGCCGCCGAAAAGAAAAACTTCGAAGGAGGAGCTGACTATGAACTGGCACTACATCCTTTTCTCCGCTGCCGAATACAGTGTTATCCTCCCGGCGGCCCTTTTTTGCCTGATTCCGGTCCGGAGCCATCTTCGCACAAGGCTTTCCCCGGCTCTTTTTCTCGGAGCTGTTTCCGGCGTCATTGTCCTTGTCTGCCTGCTTCTCGGCACCTGGCAGAGTTTTTATCCCCAGCTGGAATCCCACTATACCTCCATGCTCCCGGTCTTTGCAGCGGCCCTGCTTCTCTATTTCTGGTTTGTCCAGGTGGATAATATGAAGCTTTTCTATCTTTTCACCTGCGCCGTATCCCTCTTTTCCTTTTCCGGAATGGCCAACTATATGACGGAGGCCATGTTAAAGCCCAATGATGACTACCTGGCTCCCTCCAGCCTTGGTCTCCCCGTCCAGTGGCTCTGTATCCTCCTGGGAATGGCCCTTTTTCTTCTTCTCTTTTCCAGGCGTTTCACCTGGGTCATCGACCATTTCCATGAACGCGCTGTCTGGCGGACGGCCTGGCTTTTCCCTACAATCATCGCCGTCTGCAACATTTACATGGTACCGAAAAAATACTCCACCATGCATGTCGGCCGGATTTTCCAGGTTTCTCTCTTTATCGAAGGCACCCTGCTGATCCTTTTCTTTCTGTTCCAGTCCTTTTTTCTCAAAACCGCCCATGCCGTTACAGAACGGGCCGAGATGGAAAAGGAAAACCAGATGCTGGAAATGCAGGCCAGCCAGTACACCAGTCTCCAGTCCTATGTCACCCAGACCAGCCGGCTGCGCCATGATTTCCGTCATACGGTCCGGACCATCACAGCCCTGACAGAACAGAAAGAATACGAGCGGCTTCTTCAATACCTGACTGATTACAACCAGCAGCTGGCCGCTTCCGACGCTACCCGGTTCTGTTACTGCTCTCACCTCGCCGCCAATGCGGTCCTGGCTTATTACGGCGATATCGCTGCCAAACAGCAGGTACCCTTTCACTGTGAAGCCGATCTTCCGGCCTCTCTCCCCGTCTCCGACGTGGATCTCTGTGTGATCCTGGGAAACCTTATGGAAAATGCCATCCAGGGGTCGCTTACCATCCCCGCCGCCGAGCGTTACATTCACCTTTCCATCGATATGGAATCCAAAGAACTCTATATCCTTCTCACCAACCGGTTTGACGGCTTCATTCAGGAGCGGGACGGCCGTATCCTCTCCTCCCGGGAAAAGGGTCACGGCATCGGCCTTTCCTCAATCCGGGCTACCGCAGAAAAATATCACGGTCTGGCCCGCTTTGAATATCATGAGCAGGAATTTTCCGCCAGCATCATGCTGAAACTCGCCCCGCCTGCCGCCGATCCGGCGAAACTTTAACTTGACACTGTATCAAAGCAGGCGTAAACTTAAAACAATCGTTCGTAACTGTTCAGTACCTTCGCAGTTACGAGCAAAAATCCCATCGCCTTCGGCGATGGAATTTTTGCGTGAAGCTCTCGGGATTTTGGCATATTCATGCCAAAACGCCTCGCGGAATAGTGGATACTGAATAGTTATAATCATTCTTATTGACACAACATCATTTTCCGGAAATTCCAGCGGCTTGTGCTCTTTTCTCTTTTGTTCTGTTCCTCCTTACCTGATATCAATCCGTATCTTCTCTCCAACAGCTTTCCATGCAGAGTCATCTCCTGCATCGTAGACTTTTCCTTCTTCTTCGGCATAGGTGTTATCATCTAAATCATACTCTTTAGTAACGCTGCTTTCCATTATATCATCGGATTTCAGATAAAGCTGTAATTCCAGGTATTCGCTGTCAGGATCTGGAATCTCCGGTCTTTCATCATCTCCGGCAGTTCCATACGTTCTCCAAAAATCAGTCTTAAATTGCCAGTTACGACTGATGGCTTCTGTTTCTGCATCATCCTTCAGTTCATATCGCACTTTGTTTCCTTTACTGTCTGTTCCACGCAGCTCAACGTCGTACTTTTGGAACAATTTTTCAGGCACGTCTGCCGAGATACTGCTCTGTAACTTGTTCAGGAAAATATCTTTCAGTGTCACCGTACCTTCTTCTGTCTCAACAGAAATATTTTTCAGTTCTTTATCCGTTGTCTGCTTCAGGATTTTCTCACGAGAAATGTTGAAATCAAATGTAAATTCTGCTAATGATTTTTCCCATTCATCATAGTCACACGCATTGAGCACAAGATGCACTTCCGGATTTTCTCCGAGATCTGTCGGTGCATGAAAACGGTACTCCTGTACACGGTCATATTCCTCTTCATCTCTGTCGGCATCTGTATCTAATAAATCATCTACAGAATAAGGAGAATACTCCCCATTCATATATTCATCCAGCTTCTGACTATTTATTGTAGTTTTATCCATATCAAGTGTAATTCCCGTATTCTTAAAGGATGAAATGTTCTCCGATTTTCCCTGCTCGTTCTCTTCGGAATTATCAATCTTTGCATGCACCCTGAACAGTAAAACACCCTCATCCAGAACAACTTCTTTTATGTTTACAGTGATCCCCTGATCGATCTGGGACATGTTTAAAACCTCCGTGTAAGACTCAATTCCATTCTGAAATCCTAATGTTTCTCCTATGGATAAAGCAAAATTTTTGATTGCAGCCTGCACTTTCGGATTCGACAAAACAGTCGAAATTAACGCCAAAATCACACAGGCAGCCGCCAGTTTACTCCAGAATGATGGCGTCCAGGCTTTTTTCTTCCCTTTCCATTCTCCCTCTACTTCGCTGATATATTTCGAATCAATATTGCCAAATTCTTTTGAAAAATCGAATTTTTTCATAAGCATTTCCCTTCCTTTTTTAAGACCTTCAACAGCTTCTTCCTGCTTCGGTACAGATTCATTTTCACACTTCCGACAGACATCGCATGCCTTTTGGCAATCGTCGCAACCGAATCAAAAAACCAGTATCTTCTCACAAAAATATCTCTGTCCTCTGCATCCATTTTTCCAAGAAAATCATTGATGATCTCCAGCAGTTCTTTCTCCGCCAGCTGATCTTCAATGGTATAGGCAACACTCAGCTGATCCATTTCACCTAATACATCTGCCATATGTAAATCCGGGCGCCTGTCGGCATATTTTTTACGCAAACGGTCAATACTTAAGTTTCTCGTGATCCTGCCGCAAAAATGCGATAATACGGAAGGCTTCTTCGGCGGAATCAGCGACCAGACCGAAAACCAGGTATCATTCAGGCATTCTTCCGAATCTTCTTTATTTGTAAGCAGATTCCAGGCAATCTTGTAACAGTACGGATGATACTTGTCGCTCAATGCTTCGATCGCATGCTCATCCCTTATCTCAAACAAAGATATGATCTCATTGTCTTTCATTTACGGGGTGTCCTCCTTGTTTTGTGTTTCGAAAGGAAATTTTCCTACTCATACTATATATCGTAAAAAAGCCCAGATGGTAACAAAAACTTCAAATTTCTTTATAAAAGAACAAAGCGGACAAGTCCGCTTCAAACTCCCTGAATCCCTCAATCTTTGAGGGACTTGTTACGCTTTGCGCGCCAGATGCAGTCTGCTTCAGCAGACATATTCCTCATGCATCTGGTCGCATCCTCGCGGAGAGTTTTTGTGTAATAGGAACATTACGGAGTAATTTCCTATTACACAAAAAAGTCCACTACTCACACAAGCAATGGACTTATATTAATGATTTGTCAATCATATATTATTGTGATATTCTGTTTGAATTTTATCTGACAATATCTATCTGGCACATTTTCATAGCGTTCAATGCATTTTCATGACTTTCCGGCGTCACTCCTGCGCAACATGCCGCGTCTACTATGATTGGAACTTCCGGAAGAGCCGCTTTTACCAGAAGCGCATTGGAAATCACGCAGATATCCGTGCAAAGACCAATAAATGTAATGCTTCCTATTTCATCATCAATGTTCATTGCCACCAGATCATCAGCCAGATCTGTAGAACCAAAAGTTTCTTTATCAATCGGTTCTGTTTTTCTGAGGCTATCCAGTTCATTTCTGATCTGCCAGCCTTCTGTGTTCCGGATACAGTGTGGTACCGGAAGTTTCTTTCCTTCCTGTGTATCCAGATACCATGATTCATGAGTATCTCGTGTAAAAAGAACTGTTCCTTTGAAATTTCTGATCTTCTCTTCTACTTTTGGAACGATTGCAACAGCTTCTTTGGTTCCAAGAGCACCATCAATAAAATCATTCTGCATGTCTACCACAACTAAAATATCCTGCATAATTATTCTCCTTCTCTTTTCTCTGTGTCACTTTTATTTTTCAATGAAATGTATTCGTTCAGGCGCAAATCGGTTCTGCTGAGGTCTTGTTTCTGCTGGATAGCCCAGTGCAAACATAGAAAATACTTTCACATTTTCAGGGAGTTCCAGAAGTCTGTGTATTTCTTCCATACGGTCTTCCACTGGTGCGATACCAAACCATACTCCTCCGAGACCCAGCGCATCTGTTTCCAGCCAGATATTCTGCTGAGCAATCGCCATATCAATTTGCGCAAAAGATGGTGCAGCAAGTCCTTCTGTATGATATACAGGAACAATAACTACAGGCGCCCCTGCTGCACATCCGGTGTATGGAGTTACTTTGGATAATTTCTGGATTTTTTCTTTATCTGTCACCACAAAAAATTCCCACGGCTGCTGGTTACATGCACTTGGTGCCTGCATTCCCGCCTTCAGAATCTCCATGATTTTTTCCTTTTCTACTGGTCTATCTTCATATTTTCTTACACTGATTCTGTGAAAAATACTGTTCATATTACATGCTCCCTTGCTTACTATTTAAGATAGTTCTATTATAACATGTATATTTTATAAAGCTAACAAATATCTTCACTTCATCTGCAATTAATTCTTACAATAACAGTTTT
>CAKROE010000029.1 GCA_934371915.1 uncultured Blautia sp.
ACGTGCGTTAGAGGATTCGAACCCCCGACCTTTTGGTCCGTAGCCAAACGCTCTATCCAGCTGAGCTAAACGCACATTTTATTGATTTGCAAGTACTTGTCGCTCGCAACAAAATGTATTCTACTGTAAATGGAGCAATTTGTCAACACCTTTTTTTAATTTTTTTTGTTTTTTTGTTTTTAAAGGCGTTATATCTTCTCTTCTATCACTTTCCACTTAATAAATTTGCTTCCTCGGAGCGCGGATGATACAATACAATCACAAGGACATCAATTGTATTTTTTGCATAAATGTAAACACTATTTTTATACAAATTATAAGGAGAACGAACATGTCTTTTATCAGTGTATTCGATGTCATGGGGCCAAATATGATCGGTCCGTCCAGCTCCCACACAGCCGGTGCCGCCCGCATTGGTTTTCTTGCACAGAAAATGATCAACGGGCCTCTGAAAAAAGTAGAATTTACTCTTTACGGCTCTTTTGCCCGCACCTACAAAGGCCACGGAACAGACCGTGCTCTGCTCGGTGGTATCATGGGCTTTTCTACAGATGATATGCGTATCCGAAATTCTTTCGAAATTGCAGAACAAAGAGGACTTGCTTTTTCATTCACACCAAATGAAATTGAGACGGATGTGCACCCAAATACAGTTGATATCCATATGATCAACGAAAAAAATCAGGAAATGACTGTCCGAGGCGAATCACTCGGCGGTGGCAAAGTACGCATCGTAAAGATTAATTCCGTACAGGTTGATTTCACGGGCGAATACAGTGCTGCGATCGTAACTCATCAGGACAAACCTGGAGTTGTAGCATACATCACCAAATGCCTCAGCGACCACAACGTCAATATCGCCTTTATGCGTCTTTTCCGCGAATCTAAGGGCGAAATTGCTTATACGATCGTGGAATCGGACGGCCACCTGCCGGAGGATATCGACGCTACGATCCGTCTGAACCAGAATATCCATGAAGTTATGATCGTGCAGATGTAAGGGGGGAAAATCATGAAAGAATTTAAGAATGCTGTAGAACTTCTGACATTATGTGCGGAAAAAAACCTTCCGATTTCTGAAATTATGCGTCAGCGTGAGATCATCCTCGGAGAAACGACTGCCGAAGATGTAGATGCACGTATGGCACGTGTACTGGAGATTATGAAAGATGCTGCTTTTTCACCGATTGAAAAACCAGTCAGATCTATAGGCGGCCTGATCGGCGGCGAGGCAAAAAAGCTCTCTCTTCATCAGACTTCCGGCAAAAGTATCTGCGGAGATCTTCTGGATGATGCGATCACTTATGCCATGGCAACGCTTGAGACAAATGCTTCCATGGGGCTGATCGTTGCCTCTCCGACTGCCGGTTCTGCCGGAATCGTACCGGGACTTCTTCTGGCTGTCCAGAAACATTATCAGTTTTCTGATGAACAGATTCAGCAGGCGCTTTTTAATGCCGGTGCGATCGGTTATCTTGCAATGAGAAATGCCACAGTTGCAGGCGCTGTCGGCGGCTGTCAGGCAGAGACCGGGATTGCTGCTGCCATGGCTGCTTCTGCTGCTACGGAATTGCTGGGCGGCACCCCAAAACAGTGTACCTATGCGGCTTCTACCGTTCTTATGAATATGCTCGGACTGGTCTGTGACCCGGTCGGCGGTCTTGTCGAATATCCATGCCAGAACCGCAATGCCGCCGGTGTTGCAAATGCTCTCGTTGCCGCAGAAATGGCACTTGCCGGAATCACACAGCTGATTCCGCTCGATGAAATGATCACCGTCATGTACACTGTCGGAAAAAAACTACCGGCCGAGCTGCGTGAAACTGCACTCGGCGGCTGTGCAACCGCACCGTCCGCGTGTGAATCATGTCATATGTGTAACTAAATAAATATAGGAAAAATCCGTGAAAACCAATAACGAATCTGTCTTTTGAGACGGACTGCGTTTCCGAATTTCGTTCGCCCATTTATTAATGGCTGTAATCATAAACTCGCTCCTGTCGGAGCTCAAACAGAATGATTACAGCCATAATTAGTGCAAACGAAATCTACGGAAGCCTTGTCAGGTCTCTTAATCCAGATTCGTTATTGGTTTTCACTTACATTTTCCTATATTTTATTTACTCGCCATCTGCCGTACTGTCGGTGCTGTCTGCATCAGAAGCCTCGCTGGATTCGTCTGTCTTGCTATCCTTAGACTCATCTGCTTTAGAATCTGTATCTTTCGCATCCTGCGCACCCGGTTCTTCCGGTGCACCTGCATTCATAACGACTACTACAGTTGCGTTTCCGTCTGCATCGAGTGTAACTTTGATTGTGTCACCTACCTGAATATCTGTCAGGGTGATAGATTCTGTCTGCATTTCCGGTGCCTGTCCGTCTGCCGGTTTGGTATCGTCGGATTTCGCGTCATCTGATTTTGTATCATCTGATTTCTCATCATCTGCTTTAGAATCATCTGAAGCTACATCTGTGTCTGCTGAATCGGTATCTTTACTGTCTGCATCTGTCTTATCGTCTGAACTGTCATCTTTGGAATCTTCCGGTTTCTCTCCATCCGGTGCTTCCCCGTCCGGTTTCTCCGGTGCAGCCTGTTTCTCATAAGTTGTTGTATCTGTTACTTTGATTTCCTGAGATTCACCTGTCAAATCCAGCATAGACGGTGCTTCTCCATCTTTCTGAAGCTCTTTTGTATTATCTTTTGCATCCGCATCCTTGGAATCTGCATCTTCAGAATTCTCCACATCTGTCTGCTCGTCGTCTTTTGCATCTGTATCTTCGGAATCTGCATCATCGGATTTTTCATCTTTACTGTCTGCATCTGTGTCTTCAGAATCCTTGCTATCTTCCTTTGCATCTTCCGGCTTTTCGCCATCCTGCGCCTCTCCGTCTGGTTTCTCCGGTGCTTCTCCATCCGGTTTCTCACCGTCCTGCGGCGCCTGTCCCTCTTTCATCGTTCCGACATTGATCGTAATGCTGTCTGTTCCGACTTCTGTAACCTCACCATAAACTTCCGTACTCTCCGTAGAATCATCTGCTGTTTCAGCATCAGAAGTGGTACCATCTGCCGCCTCCGTTGTATCAGAAGCCTCCTCTGTCGTATCGGCTACTGCCTCAGTTGCTGTATCACTGCTTCCTGCTGCATAAGCAAGATTTGCAGATGTAAGTGCCAGTGTCAGTCCCAGAATCATTGCTGCATATTTACGTTTCATGTTAAATCATATCCTTTCTTTATACCGGTCTTCATCGGTTTTATATCTGTTTTTGTTGTTTACAGGTAATACTATAAAGAAAAGCTGTGTTCCCTTTGTGACAGAAAAAAGGTGATAGTGTGAATTAACTTTAAGTAAACCTTAAAAGAAAAAAATGACTCTGCGATATTCCTTACAAAAGAATACCGAAGAGCCATTTTTCTTCATAAAACTATTCAAATCAATTCCTGCGCAGAGCTTCGATCGGACTCAGCCGCGCTGCTTTCTTCGCCGGATAAATTCCGAAAAATACACCTACCGCACAGGAGAACAATGTCGCCGCAAGAATAACTGTCAGGCTGATTCCGGGGCTGATTGTCATACCCATGCTTCCGCTCATGACCGAGCAGATTCCATAGGCTGCAAGGATTCCGAGAATGATACCGATCACTCCACCCATAACTGTCAGAATAGCTGCTTCTGCCAGAAACTGCATCATAATAGAAGAAGTCTTTGCACCCAGAGACTTACGGATGCCTATCTCTCTCGTTCTTTCCGTAACAGAAACCAGCATGATGTTCATAACACCAATTCCACCGACAAGAAGTGAAATTCCTGCAACGAACGAGATAAACGCAGTTACCATACCAAGCATCTGATTCATCGACTGCATCACATCCTGAAAACTCTGTACCTGGAAGTAATCTTCCCCTGCACACTGATGACGCTTCTCCAGAACATGTACTACCTGATCTGCAACGATCTGTGAATCCATGGTCTTATCTGCCTGAACCACAGTAATGGAATAAAACTCATCGGTTCCGCCCACCAGATCGTCCATAGAAGAATACGGAACATTTACCGTGACCGGCATTCCATCATATGTATAACTGACAAAAGTTCCGTTTTCTTTCTGTGTAGTGACACCTATAATACGAAATGATTTTGATGAATCGTAACATGTAATATCAAGACTCATACCAACAACATCATCTGTACCAAACAGCTTTCTGGCATCTGCATCCGAAATCACACAGACATTCTTGCCTTCTTCAATCTCTGCTTCGCCAAAATAACTGCCGTATTTCATTTCTGAATTATTAATCATCTTGGCATCCGGTCCTTCTCCGTTCAACATGATTGAAAAATTTCCCTTACCGGTCACTGTTTCACCGTCATAATTATTAGAAACACTGACACCGCCTACTGTATCAAGTTTACGAATCTCCTGCACATCCTCCGGTGTGATCCATTCATCTTCTGTCATGGCCTCACTGCTGACATCAATAGCGATCAGCCCTGAACCGATGCCGTCAATCTCACTGTTCATCTGATTCTTCGTGCCTTCACCAATCGATACGATTGCAATAACAGATGCAATACCGATGATGATACCGAGCATCGTAAGGAAAGACCGGCCTTTATTCGCACGGATATTCTGGACCGCCATTTTTACATATTCATACAAACCACCCATCAGACACCTTCTTCTGTATCGGCAGCCACAGCCCTTGAATTACTGCTCTCCGCCGCTCCGGCATCTACACTTCCGTCATCTCCGGATGCATCTACGGGTTCTGCCTGCATTCCTTCTTCAAGAGAACCAAGATCACGAATGACCTCATCTCCCTCCTGAATACCGTCAAGCACTTCTATATATTCATCCGAACTGATTCCTGTCGTAATATCTTTTCTGGTAATGACACCGTTTTCAATCACATAGCAAAAAGAACCGTCTTTTCCTATATTGACGACTTCTGCCGGAAGTACTACAACATCATCTGCCTCCTCTGCATGAATCTTGACTTTTGCATCCACACCGAGAAAAATATCTTCATCCGGATTTTTAATGCGAACATCCGCTGCGATCAGTGATGCGCCCTTTTCATTCTGTGTTGCCACATGACTGATGCTTGTCACTTCACCTTCATATGTTTTTCCTGCTAGCGTGATTTCCGCACTCTGTCCTTCTTTCAGCTTGTCATAATCATATTTCGAGACATTGACGTTCACATCTACCTTATCTGTATTCTGCAATGTAAAAAGCTCTGTTCCGAGAGCTGTCGTTGCTCCTTCTACTACAGAAACTTTTGTGATAACACCGTTAAAGTCCGCTTTAATACCCTTTTTCGCTGCCTCAACAAGTTCCTGTGCAGACATCTGATCCAGTTCGGAAAGATTGTTTGTGATCTCCATCTTTTCTTTTTCTTCAGCTGTAACTGCAGATGGATCGGACTCTGCAACCGCCTCCTGTGAAGACAGTCTGGACTGCAGTTCGGCAAGTGTGTTGCTTGCTTTTTCAAGTTCAGCTTCCAGAGCAGATGTATCGGCTGTCACAGTTGTATCTGCTGTCACAGTCGTATCTGAACCGCTGTCCGAAGCCTGTGAAGAATCTGAAAAAATGCTGTCCGCCGCACTTCCTTCCGAAGTACTTCCGCCGTTTACATCATTCATCGTAGGTGCCGTCGGCTTCTGTGTCTTATAATCTTCGTAAGCACTTTTTGCATTCTGATATGCAATCTGCGCATCGTTTCTGGCACTCTCCGCTACATCCAATGCTGCCGCATTCTCATCACTCTGCTCACTGCTCCATGTCTGGAACGCCATCTGATAATCCGTTTCTGCCTGATTGTATGCAGTCTGTGCCTGATTCATTTCATCAGCAAGCGTATTCAGCTGTGTCTGATATGCCGGCAGTGTCTCATTCTGATATTTCTTCTGCGCTGCCGCATATGCTTTCTGAGCAGCCTCTGCCTGAGCCGCCTGTGCAGCTATCGCATCTGCTTCTTTTTGTGCTGCTGCCTGCGCTGCCGCAGCCTGTGCATTTGTATTTGCCTGAGAAATCCTTGCTTTTATATTTGCTATGTAATCTTCCTGCGCCGCCACCTGCCGCTTCAAAGTTGCGGCATTTCCCTGTGCATTCCGCTGCTTCTGTACAGCTTCTGCAGATTTATTCAGAGTATTCTGCATGTCGAGCTTTCCACTCTTTGTGTTCAGTTCTGCCTTCTTTTCTTCTCGTTCAAGATCTTTCCCGTCAAATTCGATCAGCTTTGTTCCTGCTTTTACCGTTTCGCCTTCTTTGACATCAGCTACATCAACTTTTGCATTGACCGGTGAAAAATACGTCTTCTGCTCTTCACTTACAACCGTTCCGCTGGTCTCCACCGTTTGCTGTACATTATTACGGACAGCTTTTATTACTTCAACCTGCGGCATTGCATTCTCAGCTACATTTCTGCTTCCGTAAATATTAGCTCCTGCCACCGCAGCAACTGCCAGCACACCGACTCCGATCACAAGCTTCTTTTTTGATTTTTTCTTTTTGCCATTTGTTTTCATTCAACTGCCTCCTGATCAAAGTCCGGGTTGATCATATCTGATTCTATTTTGCCATCCATGATCCGCACCACACGTCTTGCCTGTGCAGCGATCCCGTTATCATGCGTGATCAATATAACCGTTCTTCCGGTCTTATGCATCTTTTTGAGGATTCCGAGTATTTCCCTGCTTGATGCCGAGTCAAGATTTCCTGTCGGTTCGTCTGCAAGAATAACCGGTGGCTGCGCGGCAATCGCCCTTGCGATCGCCACACGCTGCTGCTGTCCTCCTGACATCTCACTCGGTTTATGGTCCATACGTTTCTCAAGTCCGACCATTTTCAGAGAATCGATTGCCAGCTGATGTCTTGTCTTACGGTCAATGCCACGGTAGATCAGCGGCAGTTCTACATTTTCAATCGCGTTAAGATTCGCGATCAGGTTGAATCCCTGAAAGATAAATCCAATCTCACGGTTTCGAACCTCAGACAATTCATTGTCCGACATTTCGGACACATCCGTTCCATTCAGATAATATTTGCCGGATGTCGGCACATCCAGACAGCCAAGCATATTCATAAATGTCGACTTACCTGAACCGGACTGTCCGATAATTGCCACCAGTTCCCCCTTCTTGATCTCGAGGCTGACATGATCCAGCGCCCGCACTTCATTTTCACCGGGATTATAGATCTTGCACAGATCCTCTACTTTGATTAACGTATCATCCATTTTTGTTCTCCTCTGCTGTCAGCTTTTATGCATTTTCAAGAAATGCTTTATATGCTTTCTTAGCCTCATAGATATCGGCTTTGCTTGTCACTTCCCACGGTGCATGCATGCTCAGGACAGCTACACCACTGTCAATGACATTCATACCGTAAAGCGCAGCGATATAGGCAATCGTTCCGCCGCCACCGACATCAACTTTACCAAGTTCTGCGGTCTGGAATGCAACCTCACTGTCGTCAAAAACTCTGCGCACTTTTGCCACATATTCTGCATTCGCATCGTTGGAGCCGGATTTTCCTCTTGCTCCTGTAAATTTGTTAAGAACGATGCCGCGGCCAAGGTATGCTGCATTTTTCTTTTCAAAACACTCTCCGTAAGCCGGATCATAGCCTGCACTTACATCGGAAGAAAGCATAAAGGAATTACTGAGTGTTCTGCGAAGTGCAAGGTCAGAATAGCATCCCATTCCTCCAAGAAGTTCTGCAACTGTATTCTCAAAGAATCTGGACTGCATGCCGGTCGCTCCGACGCTTCCGATCTCCTCTTTATCCGTCAGAAGGCAACAGCTTGTGCGCTTCGGCGCTTCCAGCTCCATCATCGCAACGAAAGAAGTGTACGCACATACACGGTCATCCTGTCCGTATGCTGCAACCATACTGCGGTCAAGTCCACAGTCACGGGCTTTTCCTGCCGGAACGATCTCAAGCTCTGCGGAAAGGAAATCTTCTTCCTCTACATCATATTTCTCTTTCAGAATGCGAAGAACATTGTTTTTGACTGCTTCTTTTTTCTTCTCATCTTTTTCATCTTTGAGTGGTCTGCTGCCGATCAGAATATCAAGATTTTCGCCCTCGATCACCTCTGCGGCTTTTTTCTGAAGCTGTTTGCCTGCAAGATGGATCAGAAGATCCGTGATGTATACGACCGGATCATCCTCATCTTCACCAACTGTCACATTGACCACAGTACCATCCTTTTTAACAATCACACCATGGATTGCGAGCGGCAGTGCAACCCAGTGATATTTCTTTACACCGCCATAATAATGGGTGTCAAGATATGCCAGATCTGTATCTTCATATAAAGGATTCTGCTTCACATCAAGTCGCGGAGAATCGATGTGCGCGCCCAGGATATTCATACCTTTTTCCATCGGTTCTTCTCCGATGTGGAACAGTGCCATGATTTTTTTCATGCCAACTGCATAAATCTTATCTCCTGTCTGAATCTTCTCACCGGAAGCAAGTTTTTTATCCAGTGACACGTAACCTGCTGCCTCAGCTTCTTTTGACAACTCGCTCACACATTCACGCTCAGTCTTGCCGTTATCCAGAAATGTGCGGTAATCCTTTGCCAGTTTTTCCAGTGCTTTCTCATCTGCTTCCTTATAAGAAAGCCATGCATTTCTTCTTTCCATAATATATAAAACCACCTTTCGTTTGATTCTCAAAATTCTTCCAACATTATAACCCAATATTTTCCTTATTTCTACATACTTCCTGATTCTTAATAAAGATATAAGAAATATAAAAGACTTTTTTACAGTTTCTACTGCTTATTATGTCCCGAACTGCTTGCCTTTTTTCGTATTTGCGAATTATAATAATTTAAGTTATTTTGCAACTATTCAGCAGGTAGAAGGTACTGAACAGTTAAGTCTTTTTTATAGTTACAGTCAAACTTTAAATGTACTTTAAATCTGTAAATATATCACACATTTTTCATAAAAGGAGTCATTTTATGCAGAACGCATCTGATTTAAAAACACAGCTTCAGGCGATCCACCGCAAAAGTTATCCTGCGTACAAATCCCTGAAAGGCAGCTACCGGTTCAGGGATTACATTCTTCATATTGATCATGTACAGGGGGATCCATTCGCCTCACCTTCACATATCCGGATTCAGATCAGCCACAAAACCGCATGCTTTCCTGTCTCTTATTATAAAGATACGCTTACGCGTGTGACACTTGCGGATTATCTGACCCGTCAGTTCGAAACTCAGGTAGGTCGCTACACTTTCCGTGCAAAAGGTTCGGGCAAAAGCGGGCTTATCTCTGTCAGTCACTGTGGGCAGGAAGTACTCTCCCGTTCCGCCTGTGATATTACAGATGACGGAATCACCGCAAGATTTTTTATTGGTTTTCCGGCAAACGGACGTACCATCAATGCCACAGAACTGGAAAAAATCCTCTTTGATTTTCTTCCGGTCTGTATCGAGAAAGCTTTTTTCTATAAAAACACCGAGCGCGCCAAACTGGAACAGACAATCTTCCTTGCAGAAGATCAGGCTGCGATCCGCACACAGCTAAAAGAAAAAAATCTTGTTGCTTTCGTGGCCGATCACTCTGTCCTTCCGAGAGAAAGCGGTATTTCTTCCCGCCCGCTCAAGGATTCTGTCCCATTTATGTCACCGCAATCTCTTCGTGTATCCATGGAACTTCCACACGGAGGAACAATCTACGGTATGGGCATTCCCGCCGGAATCACCCTGATCGTTGGCGGCGGTTATCACGGCAAATCCACGCTTTTGAATGCGCTGGAACTCGGTGTATACAACCACATTTCCGGTGACGGACGAGAATATGTCATCACAGATGACAGCGCATTAAAACTCCGCTCCGAAGACGGACGTTTCATCCGCAATGTAGACATTTCTCTTTTTATCAATGACCTTCCAAATAAAAAAGACACCCGTTGTTTTTCTACGGAAGATGCCAGCGGAAGTACTTCTCAGGCAGCCGGTATCGTAGAGGGAATCGAAGCCGGAAGCAAAGTTTTCCTGCTGGATGAAGATACCTCCGCGACTAATTTTATGGTGCGTGATACCTTCATGCAGGAAGTCATCTCCCGTGAAAAAGAACCGATCACCCCGTTTCTGGAACGTGCAAGAGATCTCTATGAAAAAGCCGGTATTTCTACGATTCTGGTAGCCGGAAGCTCCGGTGCATTTTTCCACATTGCCGATACGGTTATCCAGATGGATTCTTATCATCCGGTAGATATTTCCACAAAAGTCCGCTCACTTTGTGGAAAATATCCTCTGAATGAGCAAAAAGCGCCTGCATTTTCCATGCCACAGAGTCATCGTATACTGTCCAAAAAATCGCCCGGTATCCGCAGTCATGGACGTGGTGCCGGCAAACCGGAACGCCTGAAAATAAAAGTACATGGAAAAGACGGATTTCTTCTCGGACATCAGGACGTTGATCTGCGCTACATCGAACAGATCGTAGATTCCGAGCAGACCGCTGCTCTCGGTCTGATACTGAAATATGCTCTGGAAAACCTTGTCGACGAACAGCGTACTATTCCGGAAATCATCCAGATACTGTCCAAAGAATTACAAAAGAAGGGGCTTGCAGCCTTTGCAGAAGGTTCTTCCCTTCCATGCGGGTATGCAGTTCCGAGAATCCAGGAAATCTGCTCCTGTTTTAACCGCTACCGCGGATAAAGTGATATCATGTCGCACTGCAAACCCATTATAATATAGAGACTATACAGACATACAGAGAACCTGCCACCTACAGAGGTGGGAGTCATTTCACATCTGGTATAACGAAAGCAGCCGCCCTCCCGACGTTTCTTGTCAGGTGGCGGCTGTTGAGTTTTCGTGTTCTGTTTTATTTTTAGGGAAAGGAAAGAGTTCCGGCAACTCTTCCGGCATTTGAAGTGTTACCGGAGATCTTAAAGGGCTTTTCCTTTAAGACAAGTACATCATACAATATAAATGTGAGAAGTTTTTGTCCTTTTTCTAATAAAAGTATAAAATTTCTAAAATAATCATTACGCTTTTCTTTTATCAAGCTTTCTTGAAAGCATCATGCCCAGTCCCTGAAGGATCTGTACAAGAACTACCAGAATGATAATTGTCACGATCATGATATCTGTCTGGTAACGGTAATATCCATAACGGATTGCGATATCACCAAGTCCGCCTCCGCCGACAGTTCCCGCCATTGCGGAATAGCCCAGGATCGTTCCCACTGCGATCGTCACACCAACCAGAAGCGAAGTTCTGGATTCCGCAAGAAGTACTTTCCAGATGATCGTCCGTGTTCCGGCTCCCATGCTGACTGCTGCCTCAACCACACCCGGATCCACTTCCTTAAGTGAGGACTCTACCATACGTGCGATAAACGGTGCGGCAGCGATCACAAGTGGTACGATCGTTGCGGTAGATCCATATGTCTTGCCCACCAGCAGTCTCGTAAGCGGAATGACGAGAATAAGAAGAATCAGGAACGGAATACTTCTGAGAATATTCACGATCACATCCAGAACTTTATAAACAGCTGCATTCGGGTGGATACCTTCTTTGTCTGTCACTGCGAGGAGGATTCCCAGTGGCAGACCAAGTATGTATCCGAAAAAGGTGGACACAAGTGTCATATATAAAGTATCTCTGGTTCCTTCCAGAAGCATTGTAATTGTTGCATTATCCCACATCAGAACTCAACTCCTCTACTCCCATATTTGTTTCCCGCAGATATTCGATCATTTTGTCTGCTGTTTCCTCAATCTCGGGAAGCTGCAGGATCATTTCGCCCTCTGCTGCTCCGCCAATATTTTTTGTATCTGCATACAATATATTGACCGGTGTACGATAGGTCAGAACCAGGTTTGCAATTACCGGTTCAAAGGACGACCTGTCTTTGAAGGTTACACGTACCAGACGCTTGCCATTCATTTCCTGAATCTGTGTACGTCCGCTGAATACCAGTCTCCGTGCCGCTTCTGTCTTCGGGCTCCGGAAAAGTTCTTCCACCGTTCCGGATTCCACCAGAACTCCTCGTTCCAGTACTGCCACGCGGTTACATATTTCCTGTACAACACTCATTTCATGCGTGATCACAACGACTGTGATTCCATACTCTTTATTTATTTTCCTGATCAGCTCAAGGATGGATTTCGTCGTCTGGGGATCCAGAGCACTGGTTGCCTCATCACAGAGCAGGATTTCCGGATCACTTGCAAGCACACGGGCAATTGCCACGCGCTGTTTCTGTCCACCGGAAAGCTGAGACGGATAGGAAAGGGCTTTTTCCTCAAGTCCTACGATCTTCAGGTACTCCAGAGCTTTTTTACGTGCTTCCTTCTTACTGATTCCGACAATTTCCATCGGAAAACATACATTGTCAAGCGCTATTCTCTGCATCAGAAGATTGAAATGCTGAAAAATCATTCCGATATTCTGACGTTCTTTGCGAAGCTTCCTTTCCGGAAGTTCCATAAGATTTTTTCCTTTGATCCGGATTGTTCCGGATGTCGGTCTTTCCAGTAGATTCAGACATCGCACCAATGTACTTTTGCCTGCTCCGGAGAGACCGATTATGCCGAAGATCTCTCCTTTTTCAATGGAAAAACTGATGTTTCTGGCTGCCTCTACGGTTCCGTTTTTCGTAGAAAAACTTTTACAGAGATTTTCGACCTGTATCATCGGTTCCATTCGCCTGTTTCCTCCCATCCCTGTGTTACAATTTTATTTATTCTGCATCCTCTGCTGCATCCGTATCTGCTGTGTCGTCTGCTGTCTCTTCTTTGGCAGCATCTGCATCATCTGTGGATTCTTCAAAAGGTACAACTGCTCCGTCATATGTCTCATTAATGTAATCTTTGATCTCGTCAGATTTCAGTACATCTACCAGGGCTTTGACTGCTTCGTTGTCTTCGTTACCTTCTTTTACTGCAATGATGTTTACATATGTTTTTGCTGCTTCAGAATCAGATGTCTCATGTGCAATGGAATCTTTGGATACGGAATATCCTGCCTGCAGTGCATAGTTTCCGTTCAGTACGACAAATGCAACTTCGTCTTTTACACGGGAAACCTGTGCTGCTTCCAGTTCTTCGATCTGGATGTTCTTCGGATTTTCTTCGATATCTTTTACCGTTGCTTCCAGTCCGGCTCCGTCTTTCAGAGTGATCACTCCGTTGTCCTGAAGGAGAAGAAGTGCTCTTGCTTCGTTTGTGGTATCATTCGGAACTGCAATGGTATCACCATCTTCCAGATCATCCAGTGTTTTCTTTGTTCCCGGATAGATTCCGAATGGCTCGTAATGGATCCCGCCAGCATTTACAAGATGTGTTCCCTGCTCTTCATTGAAGTTGTCAAGATACGGAATATGCTGGAAATAGTTTGCATCGAAATCACCGCTCTCTACTACGAGGTTTGGCTGTACATAGTCATCAAATACGGTAACCTCCAGATCCCATCCTTCCTTTTCGAGGATTGGTTTTGCTTCTTCAAGGATCTCTGCATGTGGTGTTGCGGATGCTGCTACTTTGATGGTTCCTTTTTCTGCATCAGCGCTTACAAGTACGCCGTTTGCTGCGATTGTTCCGATTGCGAGTGCTGCTGTAAGTGATACTGTGATAAATTTTCTGTTTTTCATAATTATTTCCCTCTCTTATTCTCATTCATTATTTTTTATTTGATTTATTTTTATTACTTTTTATTTTTCCATATTCAGTTGTAAGTTCAGGATTTCCTGTCGTCCTGACGTTCTCTGTCTGATTTTGGACAAAGAAAAAACAGGAACTCCCTCGGAATTTCCTGTTCATGTAATCTACATTGTATCTGGTTGATACATCTATATTCACATTCTTGACATCTCACCTCAGACCGCTCTGCCATGATCCTCTGATGTCACAGGAAGTTTCCGATACATTGAAGCACAATTTAACATAGACATGCACATGTACATACCCATTCGCATTTCCTTATCCATCATACACATGACATTTCTCTGTACTGATTTCTCTGTAAACATGATTCTTCCTCCTTAATGTTTTCTCTCGGTTTTTATTTCCTATATTTCCGATAGGTTTAATATACTACTCTTCTTTCTATCTGTCAACACATTTTTTCATTTTTTTATTTACACTCTGTTTTCCTTGCTTGACACTATTTTTCTATGATGATACCATGATACTGGTTACTTGGGGATTTCCCCTGTAAACAGATTTTGCAGCTGACTATATAAACTATATATAATGTACAACAAATTTATACAACAGGAGAAAATATATGCAGAAAAAAGCAATGATCGCCATGAGCGGCGGAGTTGATTCCAGCGTAGCTGCCTACCTGATGGTTCAGAACGGGTATGACTGTGCCGGTGCCACTCTGAAGCTTTATGATAATCCACAGTGCAGTTTTCCGGGCCACCGTGCCTGCTGCACACCATCTGATACTGAGGACGCAAGAAGTGTTGCCGCAAGACTTGGCATGCTCTACTACGTTTTCCCGATGCACGACGAATTCCGTCACAGTGTTATCGACAAATTCGCAGACACCTACCTTCACGGCGGTACTCCGAACCCGTGTATCGACTGTAACCGTTTTTTGAAATTTTCCGCGCTTCTTGATAAGGCAAGAGAACTCGGATGTGAATACATTGCCAGCGGACACTATGCCCGCAGAGAGCAGGATCCGGAAACAGGACGTTTCATTTTGAAAAAGGGACTCGATCCGACGAAAGACCAGAGCTACGTTCTTTATGCAATGACACAGGATCAGCTTGCACACACTCTGTTTCCACTCGGCGGCTATACAAAAAAAGAAATCCGCCACATTGCACAGGAGCAGGGCTTTATCAATGCTGATAAGCCGGACAGTCAGGATATCTGCTTCGTGCCGGACGGAGATTATGCTTCATTTATTGAACAGTATACCGGTCAGTCATCCGAACCGGGAGATTTTGTAAATAAAGAGGGAAAAGTTCTTGGTAAACATAAAGGCCAGATCCATTATACGATCGGCCAGCGCCGCGGTCTCGGTATTTCCGCACCGGAATCTCTCTATGTCTGTGGCAAATCACTGGATTCCAACGAGGTTATCCTCGGCGGCAAACAGGATCTGATGAGCAATTGTTGTTATATCAACGACATCAACCTGATTCCATGGGATCATCTCAATGCGCCGATCAAATGTAAAGTAAAAACGCGTTACCGTCAGCCGGAACAGCCGGCAACTGTGGAGCAGATCGGAGAAGACCTGATAAAGATCACCTTCGATGAGCCACAGAGAGCCGTTACTCCGGGACAGGCAGCTGTCCTTTATGATGACGATATGGTACTCGGCGGAGGAACCATCCTTCCGGAAGGTCTCGCCTCCACCATGACCACATCACAGGGAACAGATATTTAACCCATCTGTACTATTACATGGTATTCTTTCTTGCCGGGGATCAGAGGAATCTGGTTTCCGGCAATTTTTTCACCATCTACTTCCATCCATGCAACACCTTTTTCCACACCATCCGGTTTGCGGATATCAATATAATATTCTGCATCTCTGTAAAGACGTTTGATCTTCAGATCACCAAAATCTTTCGGCAGACACGGATTCACTACCAGGCCGTCATATTCCGGCTGGATTCCGAGGAGCGCCTGTGACAGATTAACAAATGTCCATGCTGCAGTTCCGGTCAGCCAGCTGTTCTTTGCCTCACCGAATCTTGCTGCGTCAGCACCTGCTACCATCTGTGAATAAATATATGGTTCTGTACGATGTACATCACTGATTTCTTCAATATAAGACGGGCATATCTTACGGTAGACATCAAATGCAAGGTCTCCTCTTCCCATCACTGCTTCTGCAATAGAAATCCACGGATTGTTATGGCAGAAGATTCCGGCATTTTCTTTGTATCCCGGTGGATAAGAAGAAATTTCACCAAGTTCCAGGTGATATCTGGTGTATGCCGGCTGCAGGATCATAATACCATACTTTGTCTCCAGATGTTTATGTACAGAATCCAGAGCTTTCTCAGCAAGTCCTTCTTCTTTTCCGATTTCAGCCATTACGCAGAATCCCTGTGGTTCAATATAAATCTTACCTTCTTCACATTCTTTTGATCCGACTTTTGCGGACTGTGAATCATATGCACGAAGGAACCATTCTCCATCCCATCCTGCATCCAGAACCGCCTGATACATATCCGCTACTGCACTCTCTGCTTCTTTTGCAAGATCTTCATGTCCTGTACGCAGACAGATTGCTTTAAATTCTCTGCCATATTTGACAAACATTGCTGCAATAAATACAGATTCTGCCACCGGTCCTTCAGATGGTCCGGTCGTCTGGAAAGATTCACCAGGTTCACTGGAGAAGCAGTTCAGATTCAGGCAGTCATTCCAGTCAGCTCTTCCGATCAGTGGAAGTTTATGCGGTCCGAGGTGTGTTGCTGTATAATGGAACGATTTGTTCAGGTGTTCAAACAGCGGTACTTCAGAACCTTTTTTGCAGTCAAATGGTACCGGCTCATCAAGAATGCCATAATCACCGGTTTCTTTCAGATAAGCGGAAACCGCTGCAATCAGCCACAGCGGGTCATCATTAAATCCGCTTCCGACATCGAGGTTACCCTGCTTTGTCAGCGGCTGATACTGATGATATGCACTTCCATCCGGGAACTGTGTGGATGCAATATCAATGATCCTTTCTCTCGCGCGCTCCGGAATCAGATGTACAAATCCGAGAAGGTCCTGACAGGAATCACGGAATCCCATGCCTCGTCCGGTGCCGGATTCATAATAAGATGCCGATCTTGACATATTGAATGTTACCATACACTGGTACTGGTTCCAGATATTTGCCATACGGTCAATGTGTTCGTTCGAACTGGAAACTGCAAAACGTGCAAGCAGTGTCTCCCAGTATGTTTTCAGCTCTGCAAATGCTGCCATTGCTTTTTCTACTGTATCAAATCTTTCGATAAGCGCTTTTGCAGGTGCTTTGCGGATAACGTTCGGTGCTTCCCATTTATTGTCTGCCGGGTTTTCACAGTATCCAAGCATAAATACAAACGTCTTTTCTTCGCCAGGAGCAAGTGTCAGATCGATCTGATGTGCTGCGATCGGATACCATCCGCTTGCGATGGAGTTGCTGCATTTTTTCCTGCGGACCGCATCCGGGAATGCATTGCCGTTACCGGCTCCAAGGAATTCATCTCTGCTGGTATCAAAATTCTGTACCGGAGCATTTACGGTAAAGAAACTGTAATGGCGGCGGCGCTCTCTGTATTCTGTCTTATGATAGATCGTACTTCCGTGTACTTCCACTTCACCAATACTTAAATTTCGCTGGAAGTTAGTCGAGTCATCAACTGCATTCCAGAGACAGAATTCTACATAAGAAAATAAAGAGATGTTTTTTTCGGCATCAGAATTGTTTTTCAAAGTCAGGCAGTTGATCTCGCACGCTGCATCTACCGGTACAAATGCCAGCAGATCCGCTTCCAGATTATTTTTCGATGAATGGAAACGGCTGTAACCAAGTCCGTGACGGCATTCATATGTATCTGTCTCTGTACCGGACGGCATCGTGCCCGGGTTCCAGATTACACCGTCATCATTGATATAGTAATATTTTCCGTTGGAATCTACCGGAATGTTATTGTAGCGATATCTCGTAATACGTAAAAGTTTCGCATCTTTATAGAAACTGTAACCGCCACAGGTGTTTGAGATCAGTGAAAAGAAATCGTTGCTTCCGAGATAATTGATCCATGGCTGTGGAGTATGTGGTGTAGTGATTACATATTCTTTGGCTTTATCGTCAAAATATCCGAATTTCATAAAGAACCTCCTTCAAAAAACAATATAAATAAAGTAAAGGGTATGCGATCACGAGTTAAAGACTGAAAACAGAATTGCGAAAACGAATAAGTTTAGAAATTTTATAACTATAATATGATTAGATTGGATTAAGCTCAGTATAATTCACTTATTCAAAAAAATCAACTACATTTTCGATTACGAAATAGTGTATAACTGTGTTTTCGTAATCGTTAAGTTTTTACGAAATTTTTCGTAAAAACGAAGTGCCTTTTTTGTGAAATTGGTTAATTATCGTCAATTATTTTTTGTGCAAGAGGGACAAATTATGCAAATACAACAATTTACACTTGCAAATTGTCAAAAAATACAGTACGATGAGCTTGCGAAAACGATTTAGAAACAAAAAACAGAAAAGGCTGGACATGCATATGGTATCCATGAAAGACATTGCCAAACAATGCAACGTATCTGTTGCAAGTGTCAGCAAAGCTCTCAATGGTTATCCGGATATCAGCGAAGAGACCCGGCAGCTTATTTTAAATACTGCATCAGAAATGGGATATCTTCCTAATTCCTCAGCACGGTCGCTGAAAACCAAGCGAAGCCACAATCTCGGCGTACTATTCGTAGACGAAGCCATGAGTGGTCTCACACATGATTATTTCAATCATGTATTAGAAAGTTTCAAGCGCACGGCTGAATCCAGAGGATACGACATCACCTTTACCAGCGGAAATCTTTCCGGTCAGCACATCAGTTATTATGATCACTGCCGTTACCGGGGAGTCGACGGAGTTGTAATTGCCTGCATCAACTTCTTTACAGAAGAAGTACAGCAGCTGGTACAATCCGAAATCCCGGTGGTTACGATCGACCACGTATTCGACGGAAGAATCGCAGTTGTTTCCAACAACATTCAGGGAATGGAAGATCTTGTCACCTATATTCTGCAACGGGGTCACAGAAAAATCGCCTATATTCACGGAGAAGATTCTTCTGTTACACGAAGTCGTCTGGGAAGCTTCTACAGAACGCTTCAGAAAAAACATATCGATGTACCCGATGAATATATGCCGGTCATCCCCTATCGCGATGCAGAAGCCGCAGCAATGGCGACCTCAGAACTTCTTGATCTGAAAGATCCGCCTACCTGCATTCTTTATCCGGATGATTTTTCTGCTCTGGGCGGTATCAACGAAATCCACGAACGAGGACTTCGGATACCAGATGATATTTCCATCGCAGGATATGATGGACTCACTTTTGCCCGCATCCTTGAGCCCCGGCTGACAACGCTGTGCCAGGACACAGAAACAATCGGACACCTTGCCGCAAAGAAACTGATTGGCCTCATCGAGAATCCAAAAGCAACGATCATCGATAAGTTCACAGTTGACGGAAGGCTTTTCCCCGGTGCTTCGGTCAGGAATCTGGCAAAATGAAATGCAAAACATATTTGCAAAAACTAAATAATGAAAATTTAATATGGAAAAAAATAAAAACAAATTATTAAATCACAGGGAGGTAACAACATGAAAAAACAGATTATGGCAGTCACATTAACAGCAGCTATGCTCGCAGGTTTGGCAGCAGTTCCGGTATGGGCTGATGACGCAGGCTCAGACGAAGGTAAAGTTTTAAACATTTACTGCTGGAACGAAGAATTCAAATCCCGTCTGACCGATCACTATCCGGGATATGAAGAAGTAGACGGAACTCATGGTAAGATCGGTGATGTAGATGTTGTATGGAACATCACACCTTCTGATGACAACGCTTATCAGAACAACCTTGACGAAACACTTCTGAAACAGGCTGACGCAGCTGCAGACGACAAGATCGACCTCTTCCTCGTAGAAGCTGACTACGCACTGAAATATGTAAACACAGATTACACAATGTCTGTAGCAGATCTTGGAATCACAGATGATGAGATTGCTGATCAGTATCAGTACACCAAAGACGTTATGACAGATTCCGATGGAAACCTGAAAGGTCTTTCATGGCAGGGTTGCCCAGGAACCATGATCTACAGAAGAGATATCGCCAAAGAAGTATTCGGAACAGACGATCCGGCAGAAGTTCAGAAGAAAGTTGCTGACTGGGATACTTTCAAAGCAACTGCTGCAGAACTGAAAGAAAAAGGTTATCAGATGACCTCTACTGTAAACGATTCCTACCGTGTATTCTCCAACAACGTAACCAGCCCATGGGTAGTTGATGGAAAGATCACAGTTGACGACAATATCAAGAACTGGGTTGACATGTCCAAAGAAATGGTTGATGCAGGCGAAACAGCTACATACGAACTGTGGAGCGATGACTGGAGCAAAGGCTTCTTCAAAGACAGCAACGTATTCTCATATTTCGGACCGGCATGGTTCATCGACTTCTCTATGAGTGCTGATCAGGATGGCTCCGTTGGTAAAGACGGCGGCTGGGCTGCAACAGAAGGACCGCAGGGCTTCTACTGGGGCGGAACATGGATCACAGCAGCTACAGGTACAGACAACCCGACACTCGTTGCTGATATCATGAGAACTATGACAACAAACGTTGATGTAATGAAAGAAATCGTTACAGCTGACAACGACTTCGTAAACAACAAACCGGCTATGGAAGAAATGGCTGCAGATGAAAGCTACGGCGACGCAGTTCTCGGCGGACAGAACCCACTGGCTATGTTCTGTGCAGGCGCAGACAAGATCGACCTCAGCAACATGAGCATCTATGATCAGGGCTGCAACGAAGAATTCCAGAACGCTATGAAGAACTACTTCGAAGGCAATGCAACTTATGAAGAAGCACTCGACCTGTTCTACAAAGCAGTTGTTGAAAAATATCCGGAACTTTCATACTAATTCAGACAGACTGACTTCATTTTCAAATGAACATTCTGAAAAGAACATGATTATCTAAAAATGTGCCTGCCTGAGGTTCAGGCAGGCACACTTTAACTTATGGAGGAAGATAATGGCAAAGAATAATAACCATAAAGCGGTCAGCTATAACAAATGGGGCTATATCTTTCTGATACCGTTTGTAGTAGTATACCTCATATTCCAGCTCGTTCCGCTTATTAGTACAATTTATAACAGCTTTTTTGAAAATTACAGATCGGGATTGACGCAGATTGGACCGAACTTTGTGGGATTTGCCAATTATGTCAAGCTCTTTGAGGGTGGAGAGATCTGGATTTATTTTAAAAACACAATGATCATGTGGGTAATGGGATTTGTTCCTCAGATCCTTGTATCCCTGCTTCTCGGTGCATGGTTCTCCAATCCGAGCCTCCGGCTGAAAGGTCAGCGGTTCTTCAAAACTGTGATCTATCTCCCGAACCTGATCATGGCCTCTGCATTTGCAATGTTATTTTTCACATTATTCGCAGATGGCGGCCCGATCAATGCCATGCTCGTACATGCAGGCATCCTGAAGCAAGCATATTCCTTCTTCAGCCACGCCTGGAGTGCAAGAACGCTGGTTGCGATTCTGAACTTCCTGATGTGGTTTGGTAACACGACCATCCTCCTGATGGCCGGTATGATGGGTATCGACCCTTCACTTTATGAAGCTGCCGAAGTAGACGGAGCTACATCTTCACAGATTTTCCGTAAGATCACTCTTCCGCTGCTTCGTCCGATTCTGATCTACGTTATGATCACATCTCTGATCGGTGGTATGCAGATGTTCGATGTACCACAGATCCTGACAAACGGAACCGGTGATCCGATGCGTTCAACCATGACACTGATCATGTTCCTGAACAAGCATCTGTTCAGCAAGAACTATGGTATGGGCGGTGCATTATCCGTATTCCTGTTCATTATTACCGGTATACTCAGTATGATTGTATTCCGATTCAACAAAGCAACTGACGGGAGGTGAGAAGAATGAATGAAAAAAATCAAAAAACCAAAAAAGGAATGAGCATGAAAGGTCAGCGTACCCTTGCTTATGTGGTACTGATTATTCTCACTTTCTTCTGCCTGTTCTGGTTTTATGTACTGTTTATCAACGCAACAAGATCAAACGGAGCCCTGAAAAAAGGTTTCACGGCAATCCCGGGCGGTCAGCTTATCACAAACTGGAAAAACCTTCTCGCAGGAACCCTTCCTGTATGGAACGGTATGTTCAACAGTATCTTCATTGCTACATGTTCTGCTGTTTTATGTACATACTTTTCCACAATGACTGCATATGCCATTCACGCATACGATTTTAAAGGCAAAAAATTCATGTTTACCTTTATCCTCGCAGTCATGATGATCCCGACTCAGGTAACCGCACTTGGTTTCCTGCAGTTACTCGGCAAAATGCATCTGGATGATTCTTTTATTCCACTGATCATTCCGAGTATCGCCGCTCCGGTTACTTTCTTCTATATGAAACAGTACATGGAAAGCAACCTTCCTCTGGAGCTTGTGGAGGCCGCACGTATTGACGGTTCCGGCGAATTCAAGACTTTCAATACGATCGTCTTCCCGCTTATGAAACCAGCTATCGCCGTACAGGCAATCTTCACCTTCGTACAGAGCTGGAACAACTACTTTATTCCGGCACTGGTACTTCATTCTGATAAGAAGAAAACACTTCCGGTACTGATCGCACAGCTTCGTAGTGCCGACTTCCTGAAGTTCGATATGGGCCAGGTTTACGTAATGATCGCATTTTCGATTTTCCCGGTAATCATTGTTTATATCCTTCTTTCCAGATTCATCGTAGAAGGTGTTTCCGCAGGTGCTGTCAAAGGCTGATCTTCCATTTCAGAAGACCCTTCGTTTTTGGACATGTCCTCTATAGTGTCTATTGCATCCAAAAACACTTTGTGATTAAATAAAAAGTAGATAAAATACAGACGGTGAATGTATTTTGCCGTCTGTAATTTTTTTATATATTTTGTTTATATATGCATATTGAAGGGATCAAAAATGACAGCAAAAACTTCTCGAATCATCATAAAAACATTCGTCAAAACCGCATTAAAGGATGCCGATGAAGCACCGGAGCGCTGTACCAGAAATCTGGTCGATATGGCACTTCATTTCTCAAAGGGGCGTTTCCAGCAATCTTTCTTTGAGATGGCACGTACAATGTTGAACAACGAAAACAGCCCGTACTATCCACTGATTGAAGATGCGCTCAAGCACATGGATAAAGACAAACTGATCGAATTCGGTCTGAATCTGGGATATAATGGCTGCACAATGGGCGCACATATCGTCCGCAAGATCAAACGTACCGAAAATATCAATGTTCCGTGGCTTCTGTTTTTGAACATTGATTCTACACATGAAAATCTTACAGAAAGTTATCAGCCGATTTTCGATCAGGGCAAAGAACTCGGTATCTACGTATATTTCCTTTATACAGACAGCAATCCTGAGAAACTGCTTCCGCTCATCCGCCAGAATGAAGACTGTGCCCTCATTCTATTGTGTGGTTCTGACTGCATCACAGAAGATTTCGCAGATTCTGCAAAGGACATCAATCATCTTCTGATCGGTGTCAATTATGACGATCATACGGATGCCGCATGCCTCGTACTCCGTGATCACAGACTTCTTTATTCTGTATATCGCATGTATACAGAGGATGAAAGTTCTGAAATTCTTTCCGGTTCATACTCGCGGTACGCAGAAGAACTACACTGTCCGTTTGCCGCAGTCATTGCGGATCCGACATGCAGCAGTGAAACCCGTAGAAATGTCTACAAAGCTTCCGTCGGTGCACGCGTTGCACAGAAATACCGTACCATTCCGCTTGATCTTATGTATGATACAGAAACTGTCGGAAACATTATCTCTCCGCCGTCCAGTATAATTGGTTTTAAACCAGATGGTACGATCTACAATCGCAAGAATAACGGCAGGCTTTTATCCCATAATATCTTCAAAGAATCTCTTCGTGATATTCTTCAGAAGTCATTCTCTATGGATGAATAAAAGCCACTGACCAATAAAGCAATCTTTTCACATATGTGCACAGTGAAACAGCTCCATAAAACATCCGATCATTTCCGATATGTTTTATGAAGCTGTTTCTTTATGCTTTATTATATTTTGCAGTTTTAACTGTTCATACGCTCCTGCGTGATCACCATAACCTGAATGCAGGACTTCATCAACTCTACAAATTTTTGCGGCGGAATCGGTTCTTTCTCTGAAATCCATCGTCCAAATGCACAGATAACCGCATCACAGAAAAAGTTCACATAAAAATCCGCATCTGTCTGCTCTCCCAGAATCTCTCTGATATCCTCTGCCATCAACGGGCTTACCAGATCACGGAAATGATTGATAAAAGAATTCTGGTCTTCTACTTTCATTGCCTTTCTGTAAAAATCTTTATTCTCATAAAAATAATTGCAAAGATGAAGCACACTGTCCCATCCGATCAGATTCTTCCCGATCTGCACATGGTTCAGATATTCCACATCAAAGATCCAGTTTACCAGATCAAATTTGTCCCTGAAATGATAATAAAAACTTTTTCGGTTCATATTACATTTTGCACAGATATCCGAAACGGTGATCTTTGCAAAAGGTGTTGTTTCCATCAATTCTTTCAGAGCTGACGCAAGTGCACTTTTTGTAATATTGGAATCAGCCAACTTTCTTTCCTCCCCTTTTGTCGGTTCGTCAACATCCAGTTCTCTATTTTTCTATATTTACATATCAGTTGCAAATAATGCTGCACCTAAAGCTCCGCAGAGCTGGGATTTCTCGCTGATGACCAGATTCGTTCCAAGACGCTCTTCAAGAGTTTTTACAAGGCCTTTGTTCTGGGCAACACCGCCGGTCATCATATAAGCTTCCTCACCGCCTACACGTTTGACCAGAGACGCCGTCTTTGCAGCAACAGCTTTGTTCAGTCCATGTACAATATCATCGCTACGCTTATTCTGTGCTATCAAAGAAACTACTTCGGACTCGGCAAACACTGTACACATACTGGAAATCGTAATATCCTCCTGATAGGAAAGCCCCACCTGACTCAGCTCATCGAGAGACATTTCCATCGTTTTTGCCATCATTTCAAGGAATCGTCCGGTTCCTGCAGCACATTTGTCATTCATAACAAAATTCTTTACACTGCCATCTTCGTTCAGGCGGATAACCTTGCTGTCCTGCCCTCCGATATCCACAACTGTACGTACTTTCGGATCGAGGAAATGCGCCCCTCGTGCATGACAGGTAATCTCTGTAATGCTCTTATCCCCGTCTGAAATCGCTGTTCTGCCGTAACCGGTAGTCACAACTGCATCCAGGTCTTCTCTTGCAATACCAGCCTGTTCAAGAGCTTCCTCCAGGGCTCTTTCAGCACCATTTGCCGCACCCGCTCCGGTCGGCATGATCACACTGGAAATTATTTTTCTGTCCTTATCCAAAATCACCACATCTGTACTTGTGGATCCGCTGTCGATTCCAGCATAATATCCTTTGCCCATTGTTCTCTCCTTTTTTGTTTCCTTCTGAATACCGAGACTCTCTGCAAAAGCTTCCAGACGCGTACTCAGCTGCCCGCTGCTCTGCAAAGTAAAGTCTGATTCAATCTTCAGAAGCGGCACATCGGTATGACCTTTGATATCCGCATACTCAAAGCTGTAAAAATCACAGAATTTTACAGTATGATAAATAATTCCTTTCAGTGAAGGATCCTGATATAACTGTTTACGTCCTGCATGATCCATCATACGCATACATGGAATCTGATGAAGCAGTTCTCCAGCATACCATTCCATCAGTGTATCAAAATCCATATCTTCCGACGGAAGATTTTCACCTACGGAACGGTTATAAACACAGGTTTCATTCACAACCGGAAGCGGCATGGACTTACTTGTCATCTCAAACAGTTCCTGCCCCATACGTGCTCCAAGCACTGCCAGATGTGGTTCCTGCGTACGTTCTTTTGGCTGAAAAGCTTTCAGAAAAACAGTTTTATCAAAAGTAGTTCCTTTATAGGAAGCATATGCAGATGCCAGTGCCTTTAACTGCATTGCCGTACGCTCACGGCTGCATTCTATGTCACAATGTAACATATCGATCATATAAAGGAAATCCATCTTTCCACTGTCTTCCAGTATATCATAAACACTGCGGATTGTGTCACAACAGTTTACAAGAACCAGTTCTTTTATATTTCCGGCAAGAACTTCCTCAAGCACAGCTTTTCCAAATCCGCAGATGTTCGGATGTGTGATCTGCTCTGCGCGTTCAAAGCCTTCCGGCATTTCATTTAATATTTCGCATTCACCGCCGAGAGCCTTCAGAAGCTCCACCGGTGTATATTTACAGACATAATATGTTTTATTCATGAGCAAAATCCCCCAGCATCTCCAGAAAAGCATCTAAACGGGTAGAGGTCTGCCCTTCACCACCATGGCTTCGGTCGCAACCGTCTCCGTCCAGGATCAATGTGGGAAGACCTGCTTCCTCAAAACGCTTTTTCGCAATTCTTGAACCGCCAAGTGTATGCTTGCAGCCCCAGTGATTAAACCAGACAACACCATCGGCGCCTGCCTGTTTTGCATGGCGGATACCGGCATTGATCCTGCGTGAAATCGGTCCGTTCAAGGCATGATAGATCAGTCGCATCGCCATCTCCTCATAAGGATCCTCTGAATGCACAGAAAGATCTGTAGCCTGTGAAAGCTCACATCCGACGATCTGGGCATCATCATTTAAAAGAAATGCATCTTTTACCGCATCGGACCAGAATGGAATCGTGTGCATCCAATAGATATGTTTACCTTTTTTAGGCGGTGCTTTCTTTACGTCCTGAAGAAGTTTCTCGGTATATAACGCTTCCTCTTCTGTTCCCAGAAGGATATTATTAGTCATTCCGCTGTATAATGGTGACACCAGATCCGACGGGATAAAACGGTCTGCACGCGCGCTCTGAAATGCATCAAATCGTTCAAGAGTCCTGCGCCCTCTTTTTACCCGTTCTAACAGTCCGTCCTCATCAATCTGATGCCCTGTAGTCTGTTCAAGAAACCCGCACAGAGCTCGAAGCTGCGCAGCCACATAGGCAACATTTTCCGACGTCTGACCGGACGGCACATCAATGGAAAATACCGGCACATGAAAAAATTCCGCCAGACGCTGGAAAGTCAGAAGATTCGCGTCACATGCAAGGTTCGTATATACAATACATTTCGGCTTCGGCAGAAGTCCCTTCTCCGCAGCTCCTATAAATGTCTTATGATAACTGCAGAGTGTTTCAGAAAGTCCGGAATCCTCTGCACTCTGAAGAAATGCACGCTCTGCGCTTGATGCTGTCAGATAGCAGGAAAAACTCTCTACATTATAAGGGTATAAACCTGCCTCCTGCATCAGCTCACACGGTGTAAATACGCTGACCAGTACTGACTGATCCGGATGTTTCAACGGCTGAAGCATCACATTCATCATCATACGTGCCAGATACTGATCTGACGGATTCATTTTTTTCGAAGGAGCCAGACGGAATTTCAGGTCCTGTGCCTCCCATCCTTTCGTGAGGAGCCAGCGTGCTCTGTCCGGTGTATTCTCACACCATTTTTCTACATAATTTCCGAATGTCTTTATTATTTCCAATTGGTCTGACCGCCTTTCGATGTCTTTCTCCACAGTATATAGCAAACAATCTCATAATACAAGAATAAAAACCACGAGATTGTCAACAAATTATCATAGTTTGTACAAATGTTGTACAAAAAAAGACTCCAAACCCTCTGAAACAGAGAATTTGAAGCCTTTTAAGTCGTGCCGCAGACCGGAATCGAACCGGTACGGGTATCACTACCCACGGGATTTTAAGTCCCGGGCGTCTGCCAGTTCCGCCACTGCGGCATATTAAATTGAAAAAATGGGGCCTATAGGGCTCGAACCTATGACCCTCTGCTTGTAAGGCAGATGCTCTCCCAGCTGAGCTAAGACCC